>NZ_JAWLFS010000182.1:0-6191 GCF_041685465.1 Rhodosalinus sp.
GCGTGCTTGCACGCACCGCCCCGGATCACATCGCACGGAACCGGGCACTGCCGCGACCTCACCGCCGCGGTTCGCTCTCCCAGATGGAATAGAGCGCAGCCAGCCGCTTCGACGCCCGCTTCGGCTTTTCCGCGAAGAAGCGCGCGCCGAGCGCGAAGGCGTCGCGCTCCAGCTCGGCGAGCGCGCGGTCGGTGATCCGCCCCAGTGCGGTCTGCGCCTCCGGCGCCAGCCTCGGCGCGTCCTCGGAGGCGAGATGCGCGGCGTAGAGCGCGAGGTCGTGGTGATCGCCGAGGATGTCGGAGAGGCGCTTGGCCTCCTCGGCGCGCGCGCCGACCGGGCCGGGCCAGACCGGTGCGAGGATGCGGCAGTGATACCAGTGGTATTTCACCCGCTTGCGCCACTCGTGCATGGCGTCCGTCGTCGGCGCGTCGCGGCAGTCGGCATGCGCCTTCGCCGCGCGGCGCCATGTCTTTTCCAGCCCGCCGGCGATCACCTTCGCGGGCTTCCCCCCGATCTCCCAGCCCGCGATCCGCCCGGCCAGCGCGTCGAGCGCTTCGCGGGTGTCGTCGTCCACCCGCTCCGGGGCGGCCTGCTTGCGCTGCGTGAGCGCCGCGCGCACGGGCGCGAACCGCGCGGGCTCGGCCTCGTCGCGGGCCATCAGCCGGTCGTGCGTCTCGATCAGCGCCTCGAGATCGCGCAGCCCGGAGAGCCGCCGCGCGAGATCGCGGATCGCCGCGTTCTCCTCCGCGTAGGCCGCGAAGCCCGGCCGCACGAGGCGCAGGAGCCCGCGCAGTTTCTTGCAGCGCTTGCGGATCTGGTGGATCGCCTGCGGAGCGGCGAGCGCGGGATCCTCCGCCTCGGCGCGTGCACGGGTCACCTGGTCGAGCGCGATGCGGCGCACCGCGTCGCCGAGGGTCGGGTCGCTCTCCTTCAGCTTGTAAGCCATGCCTCGTCAGCCTTCCGTTCTCTCACGCAACGTCACGGTGCTCTTTCGCCCCGTTAAGCCGCGAAGGCTACCCCCTCTGGCCTGCGAGGGCCGGGCCGCAGCCCGGCGCGGCGAAAGGGGCGAGCGATGAACAAGGCGATCACCGAGGGCGCGGCGCTGATGCCGCCGCCCTTCGCGGACGGGCTGGATCAGTGGGCGAAGGGCGACGGCACGCCCGGCTCGGACACCTACGCGGGCGATCCGGACGCGGCCGTCGTGCCGGCCGACCCGGATTTCGGCGGCTGCCTCGAACTGCTGAAATCCGACGAGGTTCAGCGGCTGCGCTACATGGGCGAGACGCCGATGCTGGAGGGCTGCTACCTCCGCGTCACCGCGCGGGTGAAGGCCGTCTCGGGTAACCTGCCGGCGGTGCGCATCGCCGCCTGGCCGGGCGACGCAGACGGCGGCGAGGTCGAAGGGCTGACCGTGACGGGGCCCGCCGTGGCGATCGGGCAGTACGGCGAGGTGGTCGAGGTCACCGCCATCGTTGGCCCGGGGCGGCGCACGGGCGTCGACATGGTCTGGGGCACCGCGCCGGCCTACGGGCATTTCGGCCTCGATCTCACCGGTCCCTCGGGTGGGGTGGTGCGCATCGACGACCTCTCGATCGAGGACGCGACCCACGTCTTCCACCGCGAGATGATGAGCCGGGTGGACGTGCGCGACTTCGGCGCGGTGGGCGACGGCAGCACCGACGATTCCGCCGCCTTCGAAGCGGCCGACAGCGCGGCGAACGGGCGGCGGGTGCTGGTGCCGGCCGGCACCTATCGGCTTGCGCGGAACGTCACGCTCGACAGCCCGGTGATCTTCGAGGGGCGGCTTTCGATGCCGGACGACGCGATCCTGTCGCTGACGCGGGATTTCCGCCTGCCGGTCTACATCGACGCCTTCGGCAACGAGGAACAGGG
This sequence comes from Rhodosalinus sp., assembly GCF_041685465.1. Classification (NCBI taxonomy): domain Bacteria; kingdom Pseudomonadati; phylum Pseudomonadota; class Alphaproteobacteria; order Rhodobacterales; family Paracoccaceae; genus Rhodosalinus; species Rhodosalinus sp. Next base: position 1,894 of record NZ_JAWLFS010000182.1, read on the forward strand.
TTTTCGCAAGGCGTTTCAGGCGCTCCTGAACAACGCGGATCACGAATCGCTCGACATGGGGGGACGGCGCGTCTCGATCTCGGGGCCGATCGACATGGCCGCCGCGGTGCCCAACCGCGACCGGTTCTCGCAGCGCCGCGTGATCCGCAACGGTCAGCTCTATGCCGAGGGCGAGACCGTCTGGGAGCCCGAGGTCGTCACCTCGCAGGCGACCTATTCGCCGTCCCAGCCGCGGCGCCTCTCGAACGTCGCCAACATCGCCAACGTGCCCGTCGGCGCACTGGTCGAGGGGGCAGGCGTCGGGCGCGAGATCTACGTGCGCTCGCGGAACGTCGCGGCGGGGGATCTCACGCTCTCCGAACCGCTCCACGATGCCGACGGGACGCAGGTCTTCACCTTCACCCGCTTCAAGTACATGCTGGATTTCAGCGGCTTCGAGCGGCTCGACCGCTTCGCGCTCGCGGATCTGGAAATCCAGTGCAACACCGTGGCGAGCGGCGTGATGCTCGCGCCCGTGGGCGTCGGGTTCCAGATGCGCGAGTGCTTCGTCACCCGCCCGCGCGACCGGGGCCTCACCTCGATCGGGGAGGGCTGTCAGGGGATGCTGGTGGACCGCTGCCAGTTCATCACCCGCGAGGGGGACACGCTCGCGCAGGACCGCACGACGGTCGCGCTCAATGCCAACGCCAACGACGTGAAGCTGCGTGACAATCGCTGCACGCAGTTCCGGCATTTCGCCGTGCTCGGCGGTCAGAACGCGGTGATCGCGGGCAACCATTTCTTTCAGGGCGATTCGGCGGCCGACGGCGTGAGGCTCGCCGGAATCGCGCTGCTGACGACGAACGCCTCGGCGACGATCACGGGAAACTACGTCGACAACTGCTTCGTCGAGTGGACCAACGAGCGCGACCCGGACCCGTCCTTCACCGGCGGCTTCAGCTTCGCGGGGCTCTCGGTGACGGACAACACCTTTCTCTGCAGCGGCGTCGCGCCGTGGTTCTCCTTTCTCGTGGTGAAGCCGCACGGGCCGGATCACGGGATCACGGGCCTTGCCGTGACGGGCAACGTCTTCCGGTGCTCGGGGGGCGCCATCGACCGGGTGGAGCGGGTCGATACCGCCTTCGCCGATCTGGATTACGCCCGCACGCGCGACGTGACCTTCGCGGCCAACACCTTCCACAACATCGGGGCGCAGTCGGCGAACCCGCTGCGCCTTGAGCATACGCAGAACACCGAGGCGGCGTCATGGACGGTGGAGGGCGCGCCCCTCCTGCCCTTCGGCGGGCGCGCGCGCCAGATCGACGCGCTCGTGCCCACGGACCGCATCCGGAACGGGGCCGGCGCCTCGGTGCCCGAACTGCCGCACGTGGACGTGGAGCAGGGCGCCGCGCGCGACCAGCTGCGCCTCAACTGGAGCGAACCGGTGCGCGGGCGGGTCAGCCTGACGATCCGGATGGATTCCTGAGCGCGAGGTCGTCGGGCCCGAGGTCGTAGGCCTTGCCGAAGCCTCCATTCAGCAGCGCGCGCGTCACATCGTATCGCAGGAACGAGAAATCGGCGAAGCCGAGGTAGAGCTTCGCCTTCGGCTGCCGGTCGAGGTAGCGCGCGGCGAGCTCGGCGTGCCCCGGCTCCCCGTGGCGCAGGAAGCGCGCGGTGGCGATCAGCGTGATCCTCGGATGGGTCAGCGGATCGCCCCGCGCCCCGGGCTCGCCGAGAAGCAGGGAACAGGCCGGATCGACCGCGAGCGCCTGCGTATGGTGCGAGAGGTCGGAGACGAGGCTGACGGGCATGCCTGCGGCGTCGGTCGCCACCGCCACGCGCGAGACGAGGGGGTGCCCGGTTTCCGGATCGCGTACGCCGAGCGCCCCGTGTCGCGCGGTGTCGATCAGCCGCCGCGCAAGGCTGCGGGCGTCGTCGTCGGTGTCGAGGATCGGGGACTGTGCCATGATGCGCAGGGTAGGGCGGCGCGGCCCGACGCGCCAGATCAGAACCGCTGCCAGAGGCCGAAGACGAGGCCGCCCGTTCCGGCCCGGTCGAGGTCATGGTAGGCGCCGAGGGTGACGGAGGTCCGGGCACGCAGCGGCACGACCGTGCGTGCCTCGAGCCGCGCAAAGGGCGGATCGCCCGCTTCGCGTCCCGTCTGAAGCTGGACCAGCGTCTTGACGCCGCCGGGATGCGTGAGCCCGAGCGTCAGGTCGAGCTTGACGTCGATTGTCAGCTCGGGGCGCGGGTCGGCTCCGGGCGCCACGCCGACCTCGGCCAGCGCGTCGCCAGCAAGCCAGCCGGTGCGCGCGCCCTCGCCGAAGCCCCGGCCGAGCGACAGGCCGGGACGCACCACGGCCCGTCCGTCGATCCGCCCCACGCCGAGCTGCCAGCCGAGGCGCGGCCCCGGCCTGTCCGCGGCGCGCGCCCGGGAGATGAAGGCCACGGCCTTCGTCGCGCCCCCGATCGCGCGGCCGGCGTCGAGGCCGGCGCTCCAGCGGCGGCCGAGCCCGTATTCGAGGTAGAGCGCGCTGTATTCCGTCCCGCCCGCGAGCGTCCCCCGCCAGGTGCCCGACGCGAAGCCCTCGCCCGCCGCGCGGGGCCATGGCCCGGCATCGGCCGCGGCCCCGCAAAGCGCGGCGGCGAGGATCGCGGGTCCGAGACTGCGTCGCATGAGGCCCTCCGCGGCCGAGCCTCCGCGTCCGGGCTTAACGATCGGTTAACCACGTCACACGGCGCGGCGCGCCCGCTGGCGCTGTGGCGCTGCGGCATGCTACGCTGCGCTGCCGCGGCGTCGGACGACGCTGCCGGGAGCGGGGGCAGAGGCATGGCCGAAGGGCGGATCGTCACAATCGCGCAGCAGAAGGGCGGCTCGGGCAAGACCACGCTCGCGGCCAATCTCGCGGTCGCCTGGGCGCGGGCGGGGAAATCCGTCGCGCTCGTGGACACCGACCCGCAAGGCAGCCTTGGGCGCTGGTTCATGACCCGGATCGAGGGGCGCGCGGCCCCGGACCTGGAATTCTCGACCTCCTCGGCCTGGGGCGTGGGCTACGAGACGCGCAAGCTCGCCGGGAGCCACGACCTCGTCGTGGTCGACACGCCCCCCAAGGCCGACAGCGACCTGCGGCCCGGTCTGCGGGCCGCGGACCTTGTGATCGTGCCGGTGGCCTCGTCGCATGTCGATCTCTGGGCGACCGAGGGCGTGCTCGACCTCGCCCGGCGCGAGGGCAGGCCCGCCCTTCTCGTCCTCAACCGGGCGCGGGCCGGCACGCGGCTCGGCGCCGAGGTGGCCGAGGCGGCGCGCGCGCTCGATGCGACGGTCGCCGACACCGCGATCGCCCATCGCGTCGTCTACGCCGAGACGCTGGGGCAGGGCCTCGGCGCGATCGAGGCGCCGCGCTCCCGCGCGCGCGACGAGATCGCGGCGCTGGCCGAGGAGGTGGCGCGCCACCTCTGAACGCGCTAACCCGCGCGGCATCCGGGCGGAGGCGGCGATGACGGACGAGACCGAGACGCTGGCGCGACTGATCGAGGCCGAGCGCGCGCGGGGCACGCGCCCCGTCTCGCGGCTGGGGTATTTCTGTGCGCCCTTCCGCCCGCCGGAGGGCGCGTATTCCGACCGGGTGATCAAGGTCTACCGCGCGCTCGACGACCGCGCGCGCCTCGACCGGCTGGCGGCGGCGCATGACGCCTACCACGCGCTCCTGCGCGAAACCGGCGTGACGGTGCCGGACACCGCCTTCCGCCTCGTGCCGATGGGCGGCGGCCTCGCCCCGGTGATCGTGCAGGCGGCGCTGCCCGCCGAGAGCATGATGCGGCCGCAGTTGCAGCGCGCGGCGCCCGAGAACGCCCTCGTGCTGATGGAGGCGGCGGGCCAGGCGATTGCGCGCTTCTGGCACGCGGTCGACGGACGCCCGGAGCGCATCGGCTTTCATCCGTCGATCCGCAACTTCGCGATGCAGGACGGCGGTGCCGTCTTCTTCGACACCTTTCCGCCGCTCATCGGGTACTCGCGCGAGGAGATGGGGCGGCTTCTGCTGCTGTTCTCCGACAGCCGGCTCATGCGCACGGTCGGGCCCCTGCTGCGCGGGCGGATCACGGCGATTCAGGACGAATGGTATTCGCCGGCCGAGACGCTGGTGGGTCTCGTCGGCTCCGCCTGCCGCCTGCGCCCCGAACACGCCGCGCGCTTCCTCGACTGGGGGCGCGATTTCGCGGGACGCGCCATGGCGCCCTGGGCCGCGGAGATCGAGGCCGGCCTCGCCGCGCCGCCGCGCCTGCCGCGGGCCTGGACCGCGACGCGGCGCCTCCTCGGT
>NZ_JAWLFS010000183.1:0-6180 GCF_041685465.1 Rhodosalinus sp.
CGGCGCTAAGGGAGCGGTGCCGGTCCCGTAGCTCAGCCGGATAGAGCGCGCGCCTCCGAAGCGCGAGGTCACAGGTTCGAATCCTGTCGGGACCGCCACGGCCGCCATGCCCCTCCTCTCGATCCGGAAATGGTCGACGCGGCGGGCTTTCCCGGGACATCCAGAACCCTTCGTCAGGATGGTGGCAGCTCGCGCCATCGGCGCCATGTTTGCCGCCGCACGGCTTGTCGGAGCGTCAGCGACACGTGGATGGGGCAGCCCGCTCGCGGGACAGGCGATGAATCCTTGTGCCGTCCTGCGGGATGCGACCGCATGCCGGCGCCGCGGGTCTTGATCGCGGGGACCGGGCGCGTCATATGGCGGCGAACGACGCAGGGACAGGGAAGAGCAGGGTGGCGACAACCGCAGGGGAAGTGCCGCGCGTCTACGGCGGCGCGGCAGGGTGGATTTCGGTCCTGATTCCGGCCGCAATCTTCGCCTGGCTGACGCAGTTCCTCGCGCCTGTCGCGGCCGGCGAGACCGTCCTGATCGGCGTCGACTGGGTTCCGAGCATGGAGGTGCGCCTGTCGTTCCTGATCGACGGGCTGAGCCTGACCTTCGCGCTCCTGATTTCCGGTATCGGTGCGCTGGTCACGCTCTATTCGACGCAGTACCTCGGCCGGCATCCGGAATATCCCCGTTTCGTCCTGTTCCTGCTGCTCTTCATGGCGGGCATGCTGGGGCTGGTGCTGGCCGACAACCTGATCGCGCTCTTCGTCTTCTGGGAGATCACGACGATTTCCTCCTATCTGCTGATCGGCTTCGACAGCGACAGCGCGAAGTCGCGGCGGTCGGCGCTGCAGGCGCTCCTGCTGACGGCGACCGGGGGCCTCGCGCTGCTCGCCGGCATGATCCTGCTGGGCACTGTCGCGGGCTCCTTCGAGCTTTCCGTGATCCTCGGGATGGGCGACGAGATCCGGGCGGACCCGCTCTATCTGCCGATCCTGATCCTGTTCCTCGCGGGGGCCTTCACCAAGTCGGCGCAGTTCCCCTTCCACTTCTGGCTGCCGAACGCGATGGCCGCGCCGACGCCGGTTTCGGCCTACCTGCACTCGGCGACCATGGTGAAGGCGGGCGTCTTCCTGCTGGCCCGGATGAACCCTGCGCTCGGCGGGACGGAGCCGTGGTTCTGGGCGCTGGTGATCGCGGGCGGCTTTACCACCGTCTTCGCGAGCCTCCTCGCCGTGCGGCAGACGGACATCAAGCAGGTGCTGGCCTACACGACGCTGATGGCGCTCGGCGCGCTTACGCTCTTCATCGGGGCGGGGACGTCGGACGCGATCAAGGCGGCGATGATCTTCCTCGTGGTGCATTCGCTCTACAAGGCGGCGCTCTTCCTGATGATCGGGCTCGTCGACCACGAGACGGGCACCCGCGAGGTCGAGGAGCTGCGCGGCCTCGCCCGGAAGATGCCGGTGACCTTCCTCGCCGGCGCGCTCGCCGCGATCTCGATGGCGGGCATTCCGCCGCTGATCGGCTTCATCGGGAAGGAGTTCCTCTACAAGGCGGGTCTCGCGCTCGACACGGGCCAGCTCTGGGTGACGGGCACGATCTTCGCGGCCTCGGTCCTGATGTTCGTGGCCGCCGGCATCTCGGTCGCGCGGCCCTTCCTCGGGCGGCTGCCCGACCGGCTCTCCGCGACGCACGAGGGGCCGGCGGCGATGTGGATCGGCCCGCTGACGCTGGGCGCGCTCGGCCTGCTGTTCGGGCTGTCCTCGGGTCTTGCCGAGACGTGGCTCGTCGCGCCGGCGACATGGGCGGTCTACGGCGCGGAGACGAAGGTGGACCTCTACCTCTTCCGGGAAGTGAACGCGGCGTTCCTGCTGTCGCTGGCGACCTTCGCGGCGGGGCTGGTGCTCTACCTCGCCCACCGGCGCCTGCGCGCGGTGATGGCCCGCGCGATCGAGATCAGCCCGATCCGCTTCGACCCCGCGTGGGACCGGGTGCTCGACGGTCTGAAGGCGCTCGCCGCGTGGCAGACGGGCATCCTGCAGTCGGGGGTTCTGCAGCGCTACATGGTCACGATCCTCGGCACGCTGGCGGTGGGGCTGCTGGCCACGTTCTGGGCCAAGGACGTGCTCTCGCCCATCGACCTCGACCTTGCCGGGGAGCTGGACACGCTGCAGTTCACGCAGTTCGCGATCGTCGGCTTCATCTGCGCCGGCGCGCTGCTCGCCGCCTGCACCTCGAGCCGGATGACCGCGGTCGCGGCCCTGGGCGTCGTCGGGGTGGGCGTCGCGCTCATCTTCATCATGTTCTCGGCCCCGGACGTGGCGATCACGCAGCTTCTCGTCGAGACGCTGACCATCGTGCTCGTCGCGGTCGCCATGCTGAAACTGCCGACGCTCGGCCTGCGGACGGAGGCGCGTCGACCCTGGCACGCCGCGCTCGCGGTGGCGGTGGGCGGCCTCGTCACGCTGGTTCTGATCGCCGTCCTGCAGGGCGACATCGACCGGCGCCTGACGGATTACTTCGAGGCGGCGAGCTGGCCCGAGGCCTATGGCCGCAACATCGTCAACGTGATCCTCGTGGACTTCCGCGCGCTCGATACCTTCGGCGAGATCGCGGTCGTGGTGATCGCGGCGCTGGCGGCCTTCGCGCTCCTGCGGGGCACGCGCGGCCGGCGCGCCGCCGAGGGGGAGGGCGAGTGAGATGATGAACTCCGTGATCCTCAACGCCGCGACGCGGCTTCTCGTGTCGCTGCTGATCCTCTTTTCGGTCTACATGCTGCTGCGCGGGCACAACCTGCCCGGCGGCGGCTTCATCGGCGGGCTGACGGGGGCGACGGGCTTCGTGCTCTACGCCATCGCCCACGGCACGGAGGCCACGCGCGCCGCGCTGCGCGCCGAACCGCAGAGCATCGCCATGGTCGGCCTCGGCATCGCGCTCGCGGCGGGCGTCTCCGCGGCGATCTTCGGAGACGCCTTCTTCACGGGCCAGTGGCTCTTTCTCGGCGCCACGGAGGACGACAAGGGCCTGCCGATCAGCTCGGTCCTCGTCTTCGACATCGGCGTCTATCTCGTTGTCTTCGGGTCGATCCTGACCCTCGTTCTGGCCCTCGAGGAGGAGGTCTGATGGAGCTTCTGGTCGCCGTCATGGTCGGCGTCATGGTCGCGGCGTCGGTGCATCTGATGCTGGCGCGCAACGTGCTGCGCTTCATCTTCGGGCTGATCCTGATCTCGAACGCGGCGAACCTGACGATCTTCGTCTCGGGGCGCCTGACGGCGGAGTCGCCGCCGCTGATCCCGGAGGGCGCCGACGCGCCGGTGGGGCAGGTCGCCAACGCGCTCCCGCAGGCTCTGGTCCTGACGGCGATCGTGATCGGCTTCGGGCTCTTCGCCTTCGCGCTGACGCTTGTCTACCGGACGTATCAGACCCTCGGCACGCTCAATTCCGATGAAATGCGTCTGGCCGAGCCGCGGACGGAGGACCGGTCGTGAGCTGGATCCTCGCAAGCCCGATCATCATCCCCTTCGTCGCGGCGGTCCTCGCCTTCCTGTTCCGGAGGGGAACGGAGGGCCGGTGGCTGTCGGTGATCGGCGCGGCCGGCTTGCTGATCGCCTCCCTGTTTCTCATGGCCGAGGTCTGGGAAAACGGTGTCGTCGCAGCGCAGATGGGCGGCTGGGCCGCGCCCTTCGGCATCACGCTGGTGGCAGATCTCCTGTCGGCGGTCATGGTGGTGATCACGGGGATCACCGGTCTCGCCGTCGCGGTCTACGCGCTCGCCGACGTGGACACCCGCAACGAGGCGCTGGGCTTTCACGCGCTCTTTCAGGTGCTGCTCGCCGGCGTCTGCGGGGCGTTCCTGACCGGCGACATCTTCAACCTCTACGTCTGGTTCGAGGTGATGCTGATCGCCTCCTTCGGCCTCCTGATCCTCGGCGGCCGGCGCGAGCAGCTCGACGGCGGCGTCAAGTACGTCACGCTGAACCTCGTCTCGACGATCCTTTTCCTGTCCGCGGTCGGGCTGCTCTACGGGATGACCGGCACGCTCAACATGGCCGACCTGCACGGCGCGGTGCAGGAGGTCCGGAACCCCGGCCTGCTGGTGGCGGTGGCGATCATGTTCATGGTCGCCTTCGGGGTGAAGGCCGCGGTCTTTCCGCTCTTCTTCTGGCTGCCGGCCTCCTATCACACGCCGGCCTTCTCGGTCTCGGCGATCTTCGCGGGGCTGCTGACCAAGGTGGGGGTCTACGCGCTCGTCCGGGTCTTCACGCTGATCTTCACGACCGACGTGGCCTATACGCACACCATCCTGCTCTGGGTCGCGGCGCTGACGATGATCACGGGCGTCCTCGGCGCGGCGGCGATGAACGATTTCCGGCGCATCCTGTCGTTCCACATCGTCAGCCAGATCGGCTACATGATCCTCGGGCTGGCGCTCTTCACGCCGCTGGCGATCGTGGGGGCGGTCTTCTACATCGTCCACCACATCATCGTGAAGGCGAACCTCTTCCTCGTGGCGGGCGTGGCGAGGCGCATCGCGGGCTCCACGGACCTCGACGCGATCGGTGGCCTTTACAAGACCGCGCCGCTTCTCGGGCTTCTGTTCCTGATCCCGGCCTTCTCGCTCGCCGGCTTCCCGCCGCTTTCGGGCTTCTGGGCGAAATACGTTCTCGTGAAGGCCTCCCTCGACGCGGGAAGCTACTGGGTCGCGGCGGTGGCGCTGGTCGTCGGGCTGCTGACGATCTACTCGATGACGAAGATCTGGGGCGCGGCCTTCTGGAAGCCGCACCCGGCGGGGCACGCCCCGAAGCTCTCGCAACTGCCTCCGGCCGAGCGGATGGCGCTTCTGGTGCCGATCGCGTCGCTCGCGGCGCTGACCTGCGTGATCGGTTTCTACCCCGAGCCCTTCGTGGTCTTCGCGGAACGCTCGGCCGAGCAACTGCTCGACCCCGCCGCCTATGTCGCGGCCGTTCTCGGCGAAGCGGAGGGGGGGGCCACGGGGGCCGCGGACATGGAGGGCGGCGAATGAACCTCTTCGCGCTGAATATCGCACTCGCCGTCGCCTGGGCGGCGCTCACCGGCAATTTCACGCTCGGCGGCCTTGCCGTTGGGTTCGTGATCGGCACCGCGGCGCTCTACGTCGCCAAGCCACTCTTTCCGGGGTGCGACGATTATTTCCTGCGGGGGTGGTATTGGGGCAAGCTCTGCGTTCTCTTCCTCTACGAACTCGTCGTCAGTTCGATCGCCGTGGTCTGGGACGTGATCACGCCGAGCACCAAGGCGCGGCCGGGCGTCATCGCCATGCCGCTCGACGTCGAGGACGAGATGGGCGTGCTCCTCGTGACGAACCTGATCTCGCTGACGCCGGGGACGCTCTCGCTCGACGTGACGGACGACCGCAAGACGCTCTTCATCCACGCGATGTTCGCCGACGATCCCGACGCCATCCGCGCGCAGCTCAAGGGCGGGATGGAGCGCTGGGTCATGGACGCGATGGAGTAACGCCATGGATTTCCTGCAAGCCGCCATCAACGTCTCCTTCTTCATGGTGGTGCTGGGCGTCGCCTTCGCCTTCGTCCGGCTCGTCAAGGGGCCGAGCCTTCCGAACCGGGTCGTGGCGCTCGACATGATGAACGTCCTGATCGTCTCCTTCTGCGGGCTCTACGCGATCCGGGCGGGGGATTCGGCCTTCGTCGACGTCGCGATCGTGCTGGCGCTCGTGGGCTTTCTGGCCACGGTGGCGCTGGCGCGTTTCGTCGAGCGCAGGGTCAACCGCGACTCGCACGCGCGGGACGAGGACGCGGAAACCGGGCCCGGGGAGGACCGCTGATGGGCGAGATCGTGATTGCCGTGCTGGTGCTGCTGGGCGGCTTCTTCTGCTTCGTGGCGGGCCTCGGGGTTCTGCGCCTGCCCGACGTGCTGATCCGGATGCACGCCTCCACCAAGGCGGGGACGCTGGGCTCCGGCCTCATCCTCGTGGGGGTGGCCGTGCACTTCGGGGATACCGCGACCATCACGCGCGCCGTGGCGACGATCCTCTTCCTCCTGATCACCGCGCCCGTGGCCGCGCACATGATCGGCCGCGCCGCCTTCCGTTCCGGCGAGACGCTCTGGAACACGAAGATCGATGCAGAGGCGGAACGCTCGCTGAAGCGGTAAGCGCTGCGGTCTGGCCCCGGCAGGGGACCCGTCACG
>NZ_JAWLFS010000184.1:0-6169 GCF_041685465.1 Rhodosalinus sp.
GCCCGCGTCGTCCAGCCCCTCGAGCGCGCGGGCGCGGCTCGCCGCGTTCTTGAGGACGTGGCGCACGCCCGTCACCTCCGCCAGCGCCTCCGCGAGCGGGGCGAGCGCCGCCTCGGCCCAGGCGGCGTTGGGCTGGATCACGGCGGTGTCGCCGAAGCGGTCGATCACCACGCCGGGCAGCCCGTCGCCCTCCCCGTGCACGAGCCGGTAGAAGGGCGCGTCATAGAGCCGGTCGCGCAGCGCCAGCGCGAGGGCGAGGCGCGCACGGAGCCACTCCGGCCCGATCTCCGCGCCCGGGTCGCGGTCGAGCACGCGCAGCGCGATCTTCGAGCCCGCGTTGACGGCGACCGTGGCCAGCGGCTGGCGCCCCGCGTCCTCGAGCGTGGCGATGGTGCCGGGCGCGAGCGCGCGCGTCCGACGGTCGAGCACCACCTCGTCGGCGAAGACCCAGGGCGCGCCGTGGCGCACCGGGCGGGGATCGGCCTTGGGCCGCAGACGGACGACGGGGCGGGGATCGGCGCTCATACCCATCCCATAGCCCGCACGCCCGCCGGGCGAAAGGCCGCGCCGGCGCCTCCGGTTGTTAGCGCTGACAGCGCGTGCTATCCCTTGCGTCAGGAGGAGAGCCATGCCCCTCGATCCGACGATCGCCAAGGTGACCGAGACCATCGTCGCCCGCTCCGCCGGGACGCGCCGCGACTACCGCGACCGGATGCGCCGCGCTGCCGAGGACGGGCCGCGCCGCGCGCATCTCTCCTGCTCCAACCAGGCGCACGCCTACGCCGCGTCCGGCCCCGACAAGGAGACGCTCGCGGGCCACCGCGCGCCCAACCTCGGGATCGTCACCGCCTACAACGACATGCTCTCGGCGCATCAGCCGTTCGAGCATTTCCCCGATGTCATCCGCGCCGCGGCCCGCGCCGCGGGCGGCACGGCGCAGGTCGCGGGCGGCGTGCCGGCCATGTGCGACGGCGTCACCCAGGGCCAGACGGGGATGGAGCTCTCGCTCTTCTCGCGCGACACCATCGCGCTCGCCGCCGGCGTGGCGCTCAGCCACAACACCTTCGACGCGGCCGCCTACCTCGGCGTCTGCGACAAGATCGTGCCCGGCCTCGTCATCGCGGCGGCGACCTTCGGCCACCTGCCGACGGTCTTCGTGCCCGCCGGGCCGATGACCAGCGGCCTGCCCAACGACGAGAAGGCCGAGGTGCGCAAGCAGTTCGCCGCCGGCGAGGTGGACCGCGAGGCGCTGATGCGGGCCGAGATGGCGGCCTATCACGGGCCGGGCACCTGCACCTTCTACGGCACGGCGAACTCCAACCAGATGCTGATGGAGATCATGGGGCTCCACCTGCCGGGGGCGAGCTTCGTGAACCCCGGCACGCCCCTGCGCGACGCGCTCACCGCGGCGGCGGTCGAGCGGGTGCTGTCGCTGACGCAGCTCGGCAACGCCTACACGCCCGCCTGCGACGTCCTCGACGAACGCGCCTTCGTCAACGGGATGGTCGGGCTGATGGCGACGGGGGGCTCGACCAATCTCGCCATCCACCTGCCGGCGATGGCGCGCGCCGCGGGCATCCTGCTCGAGCCGGAGGATTTCGCCGCCGTCTCCTCGGTCACGCCGCTGATGGCGCGGATCTATCCCAACGGCCTCGCCGACGTGAACCATTTCCACGCCGCGGGCGGCATGGCTTACCTGATCGGCGAATTGCTGGAGGCCGGGCTCCTCCACCCGGACGTCGCCACCGTCGCCGGCCCCGGCCTCGCCCGCTACGCGGAGGAGCCGAAGCTCAGGGCCGGGGCGCTCGCCTGGGAGCCCGGCCCGCGCGAGAGCGCGAACGAGCGCATCCTGCGCCCGCACGCCGATCCCTTCCAGCCCACGGGCGGGATGGTTCAGCTCACCGGCAACCTCGGCGAAGGGGTCGCCAAGATCTCGGCGGTGAAGGAGGCACATCTCGTGATCGAGGCGCCCGCCCGCGTCTTCGAGGCCCCCGAGGACGTGCTCGCCGCCTTCAAGGCCGGGCAGTTCACCGGGGACTGCGTGATCGTCCTGCGCTTTCAGGGGCCGCAGGCGAACGGCATGCCGGAGCTGCACGGGCTGACACCCGCGCTCTCGGTGCTTCTGGACCGCGGGCTGAAGGTGGCGCTCGTCACCGACGGGCGCATGTCCGGGGCGAGCGGCAAGGTTCCCGCCGCGCTCCACCTCAGCCCCGAGGCCGCCGCCGGCGGACCGCTCGCGCGGGTGCGCGACGGCGACGTGATCCGCCTCGACACGCGCGCGGGCACCTTGACCGCCGATGTCGACCTCGACACCCGTGCCCCCGCAGACCCCGACCTCTCGGCCAATCGCTGGGGCACCGGGCGCGAGCTCTTCCAGCTCTTCCGCGACCGCGTGGGCGAGGCGCGCCACGGCGCCTCGAGCCTGATCTGAGCCATGCCGCACCGCTCCGCTCAAAGCTCCCGACGTACCAAGGTCGGGCGGCAGCGCCCCCGGGGCGACCACGGGGGCCGCCCGTGACGCCGGCCGAGGCGAGCCGCACGCTCCGCGCCCTCTGCGCCCGCGCGCCGGTGATCCCGGTGCTCGTGATCGAGGACGCAGGCACCGCGCGCCCGCTCGCCGAGGCGCTGGTCGCCGGCGGGCTGCCGGTGCTGGAGGTCACGCTGCGCACGCCCGCGGCGCTGGAGGCGCTCGCCGCCATGGCGGACGTGCCCGGCGCGGAGGTGGGGGCGGGCACCGTGCTGAGCCCTGCCGACGTGACAGCGGCATGCGCGGCCGGCGCGCGGTTCGCCGTGGCCCCGGGCGCCACGCCCGAGCTTCTCGGTCAAGCGGAGGCCGCAGACCTTCCCCTCCTGCCCGGCGCGGCGACGGCGTCGGAGGCGATGGCGCTGCTGGCGCGCGGCTACGACGTCGCGAAGTTCTTCCCCGCCGGGCCGATGGGCGGGCCGGCCGCGCTCTCGGCCCTCGGCGGTCCGCTGCCGGGCATGGCCTGGTGCCCGACGGGCGGCATCACGCCCGAGACCGCGCCGGATTACCTGACGCTGGCCAACGTCCTCTGCGTCGGCGGCAGCTGGATCGCGCCGCGCGCCCTCGTCGAGGCGCGCGACTGGCCCGCCATCGAAGCCCGTGCCCGCGCCGCCGCGGCGCTCTGAACACAGGGCGCGGCCCCTGCGCCACGACGCCGTCAGCCCCGCGCGTGACGCCGGGCGCCGCCGCGGCGGCGCGGCACCGCGCCCTCGGCACGGCCCTCGCGCAGCACCCGGGTCATCGGGTGACCCTCCGGCGCATCGGCATGGCGCGCGAGCAGCGCCTCGATCGCGGCACGGGGTTCGACACCCGCGGGCAAGGCGAGCGCCCAGTCGAGGAAGATCGAGCGGCACTCCGCCTCCCCGATCCCCTCGATGCGGTAGGCCTCCCGGATCAGGCCCTTGGGGTCCGGCTCCTCGGTCATGCCTCGCGGTCCTCCGCCTCGGGCAGCGCGGCGTCGATCACCGCGCCCGCCCGCTCCGTCACCTCGTCCAGCCGCGCGCGCAGCGCGGCCAGCCCCTCGATTCCCGTCAGGCGCGCGAGGAAGGCCGCGCCGCCCTCGCCGATGCGATCCTCGTCGAGCGGCCCCTCGCTCAGGAGCTTCGAGGCGAGCTGCACCTGCCAGAGGAGCCGCGCCGCCTCGGCGAGCGCGGCGTGCCCCTCGGCGTCGATCAATCCCACCTGCGCCGCCGCCGCGAGCCCGTCCGCGGCATTCTGCGACGCCTCCGCGGCAAGAAGCGCACCCGTCTGCGCCACGAGGTCCACGTCCTGAAGCCGCCCGGGGCCGAGCTTGGCGTCCCACGGGCCCTCGGGGCTCTTGGCGGCGCGCACCCGCGCGCGCATCGCGGCGGCCTCCCCGAGCACCGTCCCGCGGTCCTCGCGGCCGAGGACACCGCGGCGCACCGTCTCGACATCCTCGGCGAGCGCAGGCTCCCCCGCCACCGCCCGCGCGCGGGTCAGCGCCAGATGCTCCCAGACCCAGGCCTCCGTCCGGTGGTAGCTCTCGAAGCTCGCCAGCGAGGTCGCCACCGGCCCCTGCCGCCCCGAGGGGCGCAGCCGCATGTCCACGTCGTAGAGCCGGCCCTCCGCGGTCTGCGCGCTCATCGCTGTGACGAGTGCCTGCGTGAGCCGCGCGTAATAGGCCCGCGCCGAGAGCGGGCGGCGCCCCTCCGAGCCCTCGGCTCCCGCCGGGTCGTAGATCACGATGAGGTCGAGGTCGGAGACCGGCGTCATCCGCCGCGCACCGAGCGATCCCATGCCGAGCACCACCGCGCCGCGGCCCGGCGGCGCGCCGTGCTTTTCGGCGAAGTCCGCCACCACCTCGGGCCAGAGCGCACGCAGGCTCGCCTCCGCGAGATCGGCGTAATGCGCCCCCGCCGCGGCGCAGCCGATGCGCCCGCGCAGGAGATGCACGCCGATGCGGAAATGCACCTCCTTCGCCCAGCGCCGCGCGGTGTCGAGCTTGCGCTCGTAATCCTCCGCCTGCGCCAGCTCGCGCTCCAATGCCGCGCTCAGCGCCTCCACCCCCGGCAGCGGCTCGAAGAAATCGCCCGCGATCACCGCGTCGAAAACGCCCGCGTGCCGCGCGAGATACCGCGCGAGCGCGGGCGCGGTGCCGGCGATGTCCACGATCAGGTCCACGAGCTGCGGATTCGCCTCGAAGAGCGCGAAAAGCTGCACCCCCGCCGGAAGCTTGGCGAGGAAGCCGTCGAAGGCGGCGAGCGCCTCCTGCGGATGGGCGGTGCGCGCGAGGCGGGCGAGGATGTCGGGCTTCAGCCGCTCGAAGATCGCCACCGCCCGGCCCGAGCGCAGCGCCGGGTAGGTCCGCCAGCGCTCGGTGATCGAGGTGTCGAGCTCGGGCACAGGGGCGGCGGGCCGCGCGGCGTCGGGCGCGAAGAAGCCCTCGGTGAGCTCGTGCACCTCCGTCAGCCGGTCGTGCAGGTCGCGGCGGAGCGCGGCCTCGTCGCGGTCCATGAAGGCGGCGAGCCGCGCGAAGCCCTCCTCCGATCGCGGCAGGTCGTGGGTCTGCTGATCGCGCAGCATCTGCACGCGGTGCTCCACCTCCCGGTGGGCGCGGTAGTGATCCGCCAGGGTCTCGGCCGCCGCCTCGGGCACCCAGCCCTTGCGGGCGAGCACGCCGAGCCCCTCGACCGTGCCGCGCACGCGCAGCTCCGGGTCACGCCCGCCGGCGATGATCTGACGGGTCTGGGTGAAGAACTCGATCTCGCGGATGCCGCCACGGCCGAGCTTCATGTCGTGGCCCGGCAGGGTGATCGGCCCCGCGAGGCCCTTGTGCTCGCGGATGGCGAGGCGCATGGCGTGCGCGTCCTCGATCGCCGCGAAATCCAGGTGCTTGCGCCAGACGAAGGGCCGCAGCGCCTCGAGAAAGCGTGCGCCCGCCTGCCTGTCGCCCGCAGCGGGCCGCGCCTTGACGTAGGCCGCGCGCTCCCAGGTGCGCCCGAGGCTCTCGTAGTAGCTTTCGGCCACGGCCATGCTCAGGATCACCGGCGTCACCGAGGGGTCGGGGCGCAGCCGCAGATCGGTGCGGAAGACGTAGCCCTCCGCCGTCTGCTCGGCCAGAAGCGCGGTCATCCGCCGCACCGCCCGCACGAGACCGGCGCGCGCCTCCTGCACCTCGGCCTCCGGGTAGCGGGTCTCGTCGAAGAGGCAGATGAGATCGATGTCGGAGGAATAGTTGAGCTCGAAGGCCCCCATCTTGCCCATGGCGAGCGCCACGGCGCCGCAGCCCGCGGCGAGGTCGTCCTCCGCCTGCCCCGGCAGCCTGCCCCGCCGGAGCTGTTCGGCGAGCCCCGCGCGGAGCGCGAGGCCGACGGCGTGATCGGCGAAGCGGGTGAGCGTGCCCGTGACCTCCGCGAGCGGCCAGACGCCCGCGAGATCGCAGAGCGCGACGGCGAGCGCGATCCGCCGCTTGGCCCGGCGCAGCTCTGCACCGAGCCTGTCCGGCGCCACCTCGGCCACGCGCGCCATCTCGCCCGCCACGGCCGCCTCCGGGTCGGCGAAAAGCTCCGGCAGCCAGGCACATTCCTTCTGAACGAGGGTGGAGAGATAGGGGCTGCACCCGGCCGCCCCCTCGATCAGCCGGGCGAGATCGCCCTCGGCCTCCGGACAGGCGGCGCGGGCCTC
>NZ_JAWLFS010000185.1:0-6139 GCF_041685465.1 Rhodosalinus sp.
CGGTGGCCGGCCGCTCGGCGTCCGGGGTCGCGGCAACGCGGTCGGGGGCGGCTGCAGCGGCATCCGGCGCCTGCGCACCGGGGGCTTGGTCCCCTGCCGCCACGGCGAACCGGTCGGGATCGTCCACTTCGCCATGGTCACGCGTCGATGTGGCGCGCCCGGTGCCTTGAGCGGCGTCGGAGGCGGCACGGGCGGGCGGCCCGGACTGCTCCGTCCCTGCAAGGGCGTCGTCCGCGATGTCCGGCCCAGAGGCAGGCGGGCTGACGATCACCTGATCGTCCGACGGCACGGGAGCCCCGTCGCCCAGCATCTCGAGCATGAGCACGCGCGGCGCGTCACGCAGGCCGAGCGAAAGAAAACTGACGAAGGCCCCGGATCCATCGGCCCGGGCGCGCGCCACCTCTTCCCCGTCGAGCAGGATCGCCACCTCCGATCCCGGTGCGGTGCGGCCGGCGATCTGCGCGGCGCCGTCGGGCTCCACACGCACCAGATCGAAGGCAGGCGGCGCAGGCGGCGCGTCCGGGACCGGCGACGGCTGCGGCGCGGCAGACTGTTCCGAAGCCGCCTGATCGCTCGCGGCGTCCTCGGCCGGGGCCGACCCTGTCACGGCCGGCGGATCGGGCGGCGGTGCGGCCTCATCGGGCGCGAGGAGCCCCGCGGCATAGAGGCCGACGACGAGCGCGAGCCCGCCCACGACGGCCCCCGCGGCCAGGGTCGCCCCCGCTGGCAGCCCGCTTGTCATGCTCATTGTTCGCCGTCGCCCTGCACGCGCTTCCGGAAGGTTGAGCGACACTATCAACGCCGCTATCAGGGGTCAAAGCCGCATGAGCCCGTGACGAGGCATGTCCCGATATTCCATCTGCGTCTACTGCGGCGCCCGTGACGGCGCCGATCCGCACTTCGCCACCGAGGCGGACGCGCTCGGCCGCGCCATCGCGCAGGAGGGCTGGCGGCTCGTCTACGGCGCCGGCGATGTCGGGCTCATGGGGCGCGTGGCGCAGGCGGCCGACGCCGCGGGCGGCGCGACCCTCGGGGTCATTCCGCGTCATCTGGTCGAGGTGGAAGCGATGCACGGCGCGGAGCGCCATGTCATCACCGAGACGATGCACGAGCGCAAGAAGGTGATGTTCATGAACTCCGACGCGGTCGCCGTGCTGCCGGGGGGCGCCGGATCGCTGGACGAGTTCTTCGAGGTGCTGACCTGGGCGCAGCTCGGGCTGCACGGCAAGCCCATCGTGCTCGTCAACGTCGCGGGCTATTGGGACCCGCTGCTCGCGCTTCTCGATCACGTGGTCGCTCAGGGCTTCGCCGCGCCGTCGCTGCGCGGGCTGGTCACGCCTGCGGACTCCGCCGAGGCCGCCCTCGCCGCGCTGCGCGCCGCCCTCTCCCGGCCGAGCGCGGCGAGCGAGTAGAGGGCGAGCGCCGCCCAGATCAGCGGGAAGGCCACGGCGTCCCAGGGGCCCACGCCCTCGCCGAAGACGAGCACGGCGACCAGGAACTGCAGGGTCGGGTTCAGGTACTGCACCAGCCCGACGGTCGCATAGGCCACCCGCCGCGTCGCATAGGCGAAGAGCATGAGCGGCGTCGCCGTCAGCGGGCCGGACAGCATCAGGAGCAGGCTGTCGGCGAAACCGGCGCCGAACGCGCCCCCGTCGCGGTGCACGGCCCAGAGGATGACGAGCGCCACCGGCGCGAGCAGCGCCACCTCCGCCGTCACCGAGGTCACCGGCCCCACGGCGAGGCGCTTCTTCATCACCCCGTAAAGCCCGAAGGTCCCGGCGAGCGCGAGGGATATCCAGGGCGCCACCCCTTCGCCTGCGGCGAGCACCGCCACCGCCGCGGCTGCGAGCGCCACCGCAACCCATTGCGCCCGCGTGAGCCGTTCGCCGAAGGCGACGAGGCCGAGCAGCACCGCGACAAGCGGGAAGATGTAGTAGCCGAGGCTCGCCTCGGTCGCGCGTCCGGTCTGCACCGAGAAGATGAAGAGAAACCAGTTCGTCGAGATGAAGAGCGCGGCGGCGAGGATGCGCAGGATCTTCCCCGGCCGGTCCAGCGCCGCGGCCAGCCCGCCGAGCCGCCCCTGCACCGTCAGCACGGCCACGAAGAAGACGAGCGACCAGAGCGTGCGATGCGCCAGCACCTCGAGCGGTGGCACATGGTCCAGAAGCTTGTAGTAGAGCCCCGAAAGCCCCCAGATCGTGCAGGCCGCGACCATGGCCGCGACGCCGCGTGCCGGCCCGGTCATGCCGCCCGCTCCCCGTCGTCACCCGCGCGCTCTGCCCGCGATCGGCGCCGGGTGCAAGCGGATCAGCCGTCGAGCTCTTTCGACAGCACCTGCTCGATCTCGTCGCGGGGGTGGTTGGTGAGCTCCTTGCGCACTTCGCCGACGACGCGGTCCGCGACCTCCTTGTGCATCTTGGTCCTGAGCTCCCCCAGCACACGGGCCGGCGCGCAGAGCACGATGCGCTCGAACTTGTGCGCATGGGCCATCCGGTAGAGCAGATCGGCCAGATCGTTGGCGAAGCGCGCCTCCTCCAGCCGATGCCAGTCGGTCTCCTGCAGGGCGGACAGCTGCTGCACGCCGGTATCCTGCATCCGGCCCGGCCGGTCGGTGCCCTGTTCGTGCGTCGCCGGGTTGTCCTGCGACTCCTGGCGGACGACCTCGAGATTGGGGTTCTCGGCATCCGTCAGGTTGCGCAGGAACAGCGCCTTCTCGCCATCCGCGACGAGAACCCATGTGCCGTTGGTCAAGACGCTCATTCGGACTGTTCTCCACTCTCGCTTTCGTCCTTGTCGGCGCCGCGCACGCGCGTCGCGCCGGCCGGCCGCTCGGTCGCGCGCTTTTCCTCGTCCCGCGCACCGATCTTGCGGGCGAGCCGGCCCTGGTCGCGTCCCTGCTGCGAGACGCCACCCCGCGCCAGCGGCAACTCTTCCGTTTCGCGGCGCATGTCCTTTGATCGCTTGCGTTCGGCCATGATGCAACTCCTTTCGATCGTATCCGGGCTCCGGGCCCACGGCGCGTGGTCCCCGCGCGGCCTCAGCCCTGCCGGTCGTCCACGACGACGTGCACCTCGCCGCCGATCTCCTGCACGGCGGCGATCACGTCGGCCACGTCCTGATCCGCGCTCTCGAGCGCATCGACGATCATCTCGTGATCCTCGATCGCCCCGCGCATCGCCGCGATGTCGTCCGAGCGGATGTCGACCGCCTCGTCGAGCACCTCGACCTGTTCCTCTGTGCGGCCCTCGAGCCGGGTCAGCCGCACCACCTCGACGTCGGCGGTGTCGTGCACCGTGTCGAATTCCGTCGGCGCGCCATCGCCGGTCTGCAGAAGCGAGACGACACCGGCCCAGTTCTCGACACCGCGATAGGCCGCGCCGGTCCCGGTGCCGGGTTCGGTGTCCGCGCCGGGCAGCGTGCTCGTCGTCTCCTCGTCCGAACCGGACATGGTGTCGCCGCTGTCCGTGCTCTGCGCCGCGGCGGGCAGGCCCAGGCCAGCCGCGATCAGCGCCGCCGCGAGCGGTGTTGCAATGCGTTTCATCACTCCGGTCCTTTCCTGTTTCGAACGGGCCCGGTCATCGGGCACCCCTCGTGGAAACGGGCCGGGGCCGATCCGGTTTCATGCCCGCGGCCACGGTGCCCGCGGCCACGGTGCCCCCGCCCCGGTGCACACGAAAAACCCCCGGAGCAGGTGCCCCGGGGGTCAGGTCGTTCGGATGCGGTCGCCCTCACATGCGGGAGGCGACGTTCTCCCAGTTCACGAGCTTGTCGAGGAAGTTCTTCAGGTAGACCGGACGCTTGTTGCGGAAATCGATGTAGTAGGAATGCTCCCACACGTCGCAGCCCAGAAGCGCGGTCTGACCGAAGCAGAGGGGGTTCACGCCGTTCTCGGTCGAGGTGACCTTGAGGCTGCCGTCGCTGTCCTTGACGAGCCAAGCCCAGCCGGAGCCGAACTGCCCGGCGCCCTTGGCGGCGAAGTCTTCCTTGAACTTGTCGACGGAGCCGAAGGCCTCGGTGATCGCCTTTTCAAGCTCGCCGGGCATGCCGGTGCCGCCGGGCGCCATCATTTCCCAGAACTGGGCGTGGTTCCAGTGCTGGCTGGCGTTGTTGAAGATGCCGTTCTGCGCGACCGCGCCGGCCTGATAGTTGCCCTTGACGATCTCCTCGAGGGCCTTGCCCTCCCACTCGGTGCCGGAGATGAGCTTGTTCAGGTTGTCGACGTAGGTCTTGTGGTGAATGTCGTGGTGGTATTCGAGCGTTTCGCGCGACATGCCGTCGTCGGCGAGCGCATCGTGCGCGTAGGGAAGCTCGGGAAGTTCGAAGGCCATGGACTGCACCCCTCTGTGATATGTTGTCGACCGCTATGGCGCGTAGATGTGTCTGACGCCGCCGCCCCGTCAACCCCTCTGCCCGGCGGGCGGTTTCACGGCCAGCCGACCTCCGCGCCCTCGGCGGAGGCCTTTTCGAGCAGATCGAAGGCATAGCGCGCGACCGAGCGGAAGCACATGAGCCGCAGCCGCCCCTCCTCGGGCATCCAGATCGCGGCCGGAACCTGCGCCAGCCGGGTGCGCCGCATCTCGCCCGGGCCGAAGGCGGCGACGTCCACCGGCGCGAGCTTCGCGATCACCTCGCGCACAGCCGCGCCTGACAGTTCGAAGACCGCCCGCGCGTCCGAGACGTCCGCCACCAGCACATGCGCCCCGGCGAGCGCCGCGTCGAGGGCCGTGGCGAGCTCGGGCGCGTCCGCGTAGGCGCAGAGCAGCAGCACCTCGTCCGGCGACATCCAGGCGAGCGCCACGCGGCCCGTCTGCACGATGCCGCGCACGTCCGGAAGCTCGCCCCCCGTCGCGTCGGCGAGCGCCTGTCCGAGGCTCTCGCCCTCCTCCGACAGGTCGCCCCGGATCGAGATCATGCCCTGCGGCGGCAGTTCGGCCACCGTGACATATCCCTCGGCGCGGGCGCCGCCCAACGCGCTCGCCGGTTCAGACATCCTGCTTCGTCCCTTCCTTGTCGTAGAAGACGGGTTCCACGATCTTCGCCGTCACCACGGTGCCGTCCACCTTCGGAAACTCCAGCACCTCGCCCATGCGCTCGGGGCCGCGGTGGACGAGGCCCATGGCGATGCCCCGCCCGAGGGTCGCCGAGTAGTAGGTCGAGGTCACGCGGCCCTGCGTGTTGCGCTGCCCGTTGGCGTTGGTGCCCGGCGCGGTGGCGTAGGCGCCGTCGGGCAGGACGGAGCCGTCCTCCGTCTCGAGGCCGACGAGCTTCCACCGCTCGGGGTCGGCCATGTGGCTGCGCTGTTGCGCGCGCTTGCCGATGTAGTCGTCCTTCTTCTTCGAGATCGCCCAGTCGAGGCCCAGGTCCTGCGGGATCACGGTGCCGTCGGTCTCGTCGCCGATCATGATGAAGCCCTTCTCGGCGCGCAGGACGTGCAGGCATTCGGTGCCGTAGGGCATCACGCCGAACTCCTGCCCGGCCTCGAAGATCGCGTCCCAGAGCGCACGGGCGTGGTTCGCGGGCACCGCGATCTCGTAGGAAAGTTCGCCCGAGAAGGAGATGCGGAAGACGCGGACGGGGACGCCCGCGAGCGTGCCCTCGGTCCAGCCCATGAAGCTCAGCGCCTCCTTCGAGACGTCGAGGCCGCCGAGCTTCTCCAGCACCTTGCGCGCGTTCGGCCCGACGACGGCGATCTGGCCCCACTGCTCGGTGACGTTGAGGGTCCAGACCTTCCAGTCCCACCACTCGGTCTGGATCCATTCCTCCATGTGCGCATGCACGCTGTCCGCGCCACCGGTGGTGGTGTGGCAGAGGAAGGTCTCCTCGTCGAGCCGCGCCACCACGCCGTCGTCCATCAGGAAGCCGTTCTCGCTGCACATCAGGCCGTAGCGGCAGCGCCCCGGCTTCAGGGTGCTCATCATGTTGGTGTAGAGCATGTCCATGAAGCGGCCCGCGTCCGGCCCCTTGACGAGGATCTTGCCGAGCGTCGAGGCGTCCAGCATGCCGAGGGCGTCGCGGGTGTTCTTCACCTCCCGGTTCACCGCGTCGGCGCGGCTCTCGCCCTCGCGGCGGTAGGTGTAGGGCCGCCGCCACTGGCCCACCGGCTCCCAGTCGGCGCCGTGCGCTTCGTGCCAGTCGTGCA
>NZ_JAWLFS010000186.1:0-6089 GCF_041685465.1 Rhodosalinus sp.
CCCCTCGAGGTCGGTCGTCGCGAGACGCGCCCCGACGGGCGCGCCGCGCGCCGCGGCTCAGAGCTGCGGGTAGAGCGGGAAGCGGCCGCAGAGCTCGGCGACCTCGCCCTTGACCTTTTCCTCGACCGGGCCGTTGCCCTCCTCGCCGTTCGTGGCAAGGCCGTCGACCACCTCGGTGATCCAGCGGCCGACCTGCCGGAACTCCGGCTCGCCGAAGCCCCGCGTCGTGCCGGCCGGCGTGCCGAGGCGGATGCCGGAGGTCACCATCGGCTTCTCGGTGTCGAAGGGGATGCCGTTCTTGTTGCAGGTGATATGCGCGCGGCCGAGCGCCTTCTCGGTGGCGTTGCCCTTCACGCCCTTGGGGCGCAGGTCGACGAGCAGCACGTGACTGTCGGTGCCGCCGGTCACCAGATCGAGCCCGCCCTCGACCAGCGCTTCGCCCAGCGCCTTCGCGTTGGCGATCACCTGTTTCTGGTAGGTCTCGAACTCCGGGCGCAGCGCCTCGCCGAAGGCGACGGCCTTGGCGGCGATGACATGCATCAGCGGCCCGCCCTGGATGCCGGGGAAGATGGCGGAGTTGAACTTCTTCGCCAGTGCCGCGTCGTCGGTCAGGATCATGCCGCCGCGGGGGCCGCGCAGCGTCTTGTGCGTGGTGGTCGTGGCGACATGGACATGCGGGAAGGGCGAGGGGTAGACGCCCGCCGCGATCAGCCCGGCGAAATGCGCCACATCGGCCAGGAGCCAGGCGCCCACGCTGTCCGCGATCTCGCGGAAGCGCGCGAAATCGAGCTGACGCGGAATGGCCGAGCCGCCGGCGATGATCATGGCGGGCTTGTGCTCCTCGGCGAGGCGCGCGATCTCGTCGTAGTCCACGTCGAGCGTGTCGCGCTTCACGCCGTATTGCACGGCGTTGAACCACTTGCCCGACTGGTTCGGCGCGGCGCCGTGGGTCAGGTGCCCGCCGGCGTCGAGGCTCATGCCGAGGATGGTGTCGCCGGGTTTCAGCAGTGCGAGCGACACCGCCTGGTTCGCCTGGCTGCCCGAGTTGGGCTGCACGTTGGCGAAGCCGCAGCCGAAGAGCTTCGTCGCGCGCTCGATGGCGAGCTCCTCGGCGACGTCCACCCACTGGCAGCCGCCGTAGTAGCGCCGGCCGGGATAGCCCTCGGCATACTTGTTGGTCATCACCGAGCCCTGTGCCTCCATCACGGCAGCGGAGACGATGTTCTCGGAGGCGATAAGCTCGATCTCGTCGCGCTGGCGGCCGAGCTCGCCACGGATGGCGGCGAAGAGCTCGGCGTCGCGGCTCTCGAGCGGTTCGGTGAAGAATCCGTCGTCGCGGTGCGGGGCGTTCATGCGCGGTCCTCCTCTGTCGGGATCGCACCGCACATACCGGAAAGGGGGCCGCGGTAAAAGTCCGGAAAGCGGCATCGCGACCGCGGGACGCGGCGCGCACTGGTGCGCGGCGCCGATCCGTGCTTGTCTCGCGCCGCACGCATGCGCCGCGCGAGGGATCCCGCATGAGCCTCCGGCTCGCCTTCACAGCCTCGGACTGGGACGTGGCGCGGGAGGCGCGCGACCGCCTCGTGGCGCGCTACGGCGACGCGCCGGAGGAGGCGGCCGACGTGATCGTGGCGCTGGGCGGCGACGGTTTCATGCTGGGGACGCTCCATCGCACCGCGCATCTCCCGGCCCCGGTCTACGGCATGAACCGGGGCACCGTGGGCTTCCTGATGAACGAGTATTCCGAGGACGACCTGCCGGCGCGTCTTGCCGCGGCGGAGGAGACGGTGATCAACCCGCTCGCCATGCGCGCCGAGGGCGCCGACGGCGCCGTGCAGGAGGCGCTCGCCATCAACGAGGTCTCGATCCTGCGCGCCGGGCCGCAGGCCGCGAAGCTGCGGATCACCGTGGACGGGAAGTTGCGGATGGAGGAACTCGTCTGCGACGGGGCGCTCGTGGCGACGCCGGCCGGTTCGACCGCCTACAACTACTCGGCCCACGGGCCGATCCTTCCCATCGGGAGCGACGTGCTCGCACTGACGGCGATCGCGCCCTTCCGGCCGCGGCGCTGGCGCGGTGCGCTTCTGCCGAAGATGGCGACCGTGCGCTTCGACGTGCTGGAGCACGAGAAACGCCCCGTCATGGCGGACGCGGATTCGCGCGCGGCGCATGACGTGGTGCGCGTCGACGTGCGCTCGGAGCCCGCGATCGCGCACCGGCTCCTCTTCGACCCCGGCCACGGGCTGGAAGAACGGCTGATCCAGGAGCAGTTCGTCTGACGGCTTCCGAAGATTTTTCGTACGAAAAATCTCCTGAAGCCGTCCGAGCAGGGCGATTTTTCGTACGAAAAATCGCCCTCGCGTCAGGCCATGCGCGCCCAGAGATGCGGCGCCATCGGCCCGATGCGCGCCTCGACCGCCTCCATCGCCTCGACCACGAGATCCTCGCGCCAGCGCCGGCCGACGATCTGCACGCCGATCGGCTGCGGTCCCTGCGGCAGCTCCGCAAGGCGCGCGGGCACGTTGCCCGCCGGCAGGCCGACGAAATTCATCGCGAAGGACCAGAGCGCGGAGCCCAGCGCCTCGGTCATGCCCTCCGGCCCTTCGAGGTCGCGGTCGGGCGCGAAGAAGGGATGCGCGAGGAAGGGCGTGAGCGTGAGCGGGTAGGTCTCCTGGAAGCGCGCCCAGGCGCGGGCGAAGGCGCTGCGTTGCGCCATGGCGGCGAGAAGCTCCGCGCCCTCGTAGGGCGGGTACTGGCGGAAGTATTCCTCGAAGAGCGCGCGGAAGGCGGGCGAGCCGTTGCGCGCGAATTCCTCCGAGAGGAGTGCCTTCGTCTCGCCCATGAGCGCGCGGTAGCCCACGCGGGCGGCCTCGGGCATCGCCGGCGGCGTGACCTCCTCGACGGCGTAGCCGGCCTGCGCCAGCGCCTCGGCGGCAGCATCCAGCGCGGCAGAGACCTCCGGGTGGAGGGTGAACCCGAAGCACTCCTTCGTGAAGGCCACGCGGACCGGGGCCTCGAGCCGTTCGCCGGCCCATCGTAGCGGAACGTGGAAGGGATCGCGCGGGTCGGGCGCGACCAGGCTCGGCATCGCGCGCGCGAGGTCCGCGGCGCTGCGCGCCAGCAGGCCCTGCACCGACATCGCCTGCGCGAGCATGCCGCGCTCGGCCTTCTGCGAGGGGTTGTAGGCCGGCACCCGGCCGAGGCCGGGCTTGAGGGTCACCGCCCCGTTGGCCGCGGCCGGGAAGCGCAGGCTGCCGCCGATGTCGTTGCCGTGCGCGAGCGCGCCGATCCCGGCCATCACCGCCGCGCCCGCGCCGCCCGAGGAGCCCCCGGGCGAGACATGATCGCCCCATGGGTTCCGCGTGCGACCGTGCAGCGGATTGTCGGTGTCCGCGCGGAAGGAATACTCCGGCGTGTTGGTCCGCCCGATGGGCACCGCACCGGCCTTCAGGAGGTTCGAGACCACCGGCGCGTCGTCGGGCGCGATCAGATCGGCGTAGGCCGCGACACCGTTGGTCGTGGCGTGGCCCGCCTGGTCGACGTTGACCTTGACCGTCACCGGCACGCCGTGCAGCGGCCCCGTGATCCCGCCCGCGTCGAGCGTGGCGGCGCGGGCCCGCGCCTCGTCGGCGAGGCTTTCGACGACGGCGTTCAGCCGCGGGTTGACCGCCTCCATCCGCGCGAGCGCGGCCTCGGTCGCGGCGACCGCGGTCAGGCGGCCTGCCCGGATCGCCTCCGCCGTCTCGGCGGCCGAGAGGCGCCAGATGTCGTTGTCGTCGGTCCCGGTCATGGCGCGTCCCTTTCAGAGTGCGGAGGCGGGCGCAGCGGCGCGTCCGCGTCGGCCGGCGGCCCTGCCGTCGGGGCATGGGAAGCCGTCACGGTGCGCGGTGCGGGCGGCGATCGCGTCGGCGCCGCGGTCCGGGTCTGACAAAGCCCTGGACGTCAAGGTGCTGCTTGCGCCACGATCAGCCTGCTCCCGGGCTCGGCCGCGCGACGCTAACCGCGGGACAGGCGGTCCGCAAGGCCGTGCCTCACTCCGCCACGATCCGGGCGAGGTCGACCGCCGCCTCGTGGTCGCGGCCGTAGGCCACCAGCGCGATGGAGCGCACGGCGCCCGGCCGCACCTCGTCACGCAGGAGCCCCCCGGACGGGGTGAAGGCCGACAGCGGCACGCGCAGCTCCTGCCAGTCTTCGTCCGTCTCGAAGCCGGCCTGGTAATACTGCCACGGCAGCATCGTGCCGCTCGTGCGCAGGTGCAGGAAGTACCGCTGCCCGTCGCCGCGCACGGTGATGCGCAGCGCCTCGGTGCCCTCGGGCAGCCCCTCCGGCAGGTCGCGCCGCGCCTGGATGAAGCCGCCCCGGTTCTCGGTGCTGACCTGTCCGGTCAGCCGCAGCGCGGCGCGGTCGCCCTGAACGATCGACGCTTCGCCGGACGAGACGCCGCCCATCACCTGATCGGTGAAGA
This sequence comes from Rhodosalinus sp., assembly GCF_041685465.1. Lineage (NCBI taxonomy): Bacteria > Pseudomonadati > Pseudomonadota > Alphaproteobacteria > Rhodobacterales > Paracoccaceae > Rhodosalinus > Rhodosalinus sp. The sequence goes on from NZ_JAWLFS010000186.1 coordinate 4,466, forward strand.
AGCGCCACTCGCCCGCGGGCGGCGCGAAATCCTCGATCACCGTCTGGGCCATGGCGGGCAGGGCTGCGAGCGCGACGCAGAGCGCGAGGAGGTGGCGCATGGAAAACTCCCGTGGTGCATGGACTGGACGTAGGGGCGCCGGCGGCAGCCGCCAAGGGCCTTGGCCCGCGGGGCGGGCGCCGCGATCCGCGGGAGCGCGGCCAGGGCGCGTCAGGCCGCCGCGTAGCCGAGGCTGCGGCAGGCGGCGCGGATCTCGTCGAGGATCGCCGGATCGTCGATGGTGGCCGGCGTCTTGACCTCCTCGCCGTCCGCGATCTTCACCATGGTCGCCCGCAGGATCTTGCCCGAGCGCGTCTTGGGCAGGCGGTCCACGACGACGGCGTGCTTGAAGGCCGCCACCGGCCCGATGCGGTCGCGCACCAGCGCCACGCATTCGCGCACGATCTCCGCCTCGGAGCGGTTCACCCCCTTGGTGAGGCAGAGGAACCCCATCGGCAGTTGCCCCTTGAGCGCGTCCGCCACGCCGATCACCGCGCATTCGGCGACGTCCGGGTGCTCGGCGAGCACCTCCTCCATGCCGCCGGTGGAGAGGCGATGGCCGGCGACGTTGATGACGTCGTCGGTGCGCGCCATGATGTAGAGGTAGCCGTCCGCGTCGATGAGCCCCGCGTCGCCCGTCTCGTAGTAGCCGGGGAAATGCTCCAGGTAGCTCTTGCGGAAGCGGTCCTCGGCGTTCCAGAGCGTGGGCAGCGTGCCCGGTGGCAGCGGCAGCTTGATCGCCACGGCGCCGAGCGTGTCGGGGCCCACCGGATGGCCCGCCTCGTCCAGGATCTGCACGTCGTAGCCCGGCATCGGCACGCCGGAGGAGCCCATGCGCGGCTCCACCCCGCCGAGGCCCACGGGCACGCCCGTGATGGTCCAGCCGGTCTCCGTCTGCCACCAGTGGTCGATGACCGGCACGCCGAGCTGCGCCTTCGCCCATTCGATGGTGTCGGGGTCCGCCCGCTCTCCGGCGAGGAAGAGGGTGCGCAGGCTCGACATGTCGTAGCGGCCGACATGGCTCCCCTCCGGATCCTCGCGCTTGATCGCGCGGAAGGCCGTGGGCGCGGTGAAGAAGGCGGCGACCCTGTGCTCCGAGATCACCCGCCAGAAGGTGCCGGCGTCCGGCGTGCCCACGGGCTTGCCCTCGAAGACGATCGTCGTGTTGCCGTGGATGAGCGGCGCATAGGCGATGTAGGAGTGCCCCACGACCCAGCCCACGTCCGAGGCCGCCCAGAACACCTCGCCCGGCTCGACGCCGTAGATGTTCTTCATCGTCCAGTTGAGCGCCACGAGGTGCCCGCCGGTGGGGCGCACCACGCCCTTGGGCTGGCCCGTGGTGCCCGAGGTGTAGAGGATGTAGGCCGGGTGCGTCGCCTCCACCGGCACGCAGTCCGCGGGCTCGGCGCCGTACTGGAAGGCGTGCCAGCCCACGTCGCGGCCGGGCTCCAGCCGCGCCACCTCCTCCTCGCGCTGGAAGATCACGCAGAAGTCGGGCTGATGCGCGGCCTCCGCCAGCGCGCCGTCGAGAAGCGGCTTGTAGTGCACCACGCGCCCCGGCTCGATCCCGCAGGAGGCGGCGATC
>NZ_JAWLFS010000008.1:0-24786 GCF_041685465.1 Rhodosalinus sp.
GGCGCGCGCGGCAGGGCTGACGCCGGGCGCTCACCGCCGGCGCTCCTTCAGCAGGGCGCGGGCCGACCAGATGGCCGTGCCCCCGAAGAAGGCGCCGCCAAGCGCGACGATCTCGACCCAGGCCGGCCCCGCGGGCCGGAGCACCGCCGCCACCCCGAGCAAGGCGAGACCGGCCAGCGAGGCGACGAGGCGGAATTTCAGCTCGCCGCGGCCGGGACCGAAACGGGTCATGCCGTGCGCCCCGCGCGATATGCCCGCGCCGCGCCCATCAGCCCTGCAGCGCCGCCCACATCTCCTTGTCGCGGGCGGCGGTCCAGATGCGCGGCGTCTCGATGCCGCGCGCCTCGTCGTAGGCGCGGGCGACGTTGAAGGGCAGGCAGTGCTCGTAGATCGCGTAGTCGGCGAACTTCGGGTCGCATTCGGCGCGCACCGCGTCCCAGGCCTCTTTCAGAGTGCCGCCGCGCGCCGCGACCTTCGCGGCGGGGCGATAGGTGCTTTCCACGAAGTCGCGGGTGTTCTCGATCGCGGTGTTCACCATCTCGCGGCCCATCAGCGCATTGCCGCGCCCGGGTGCGATGGCGTCCACGTCGAACCACCTGATCGCGTCGAGCGTGTCGCCCCAGTCGGCGAAATACCCGTCGCCGCAGTAGCAGGCCGAGTGATATTCCACGATGTCGCCGGTGAACATGACGTTCTGGTCGGGCACATGCACCACGATGTCGCCCGCCGTGTGCGCGCGGCCGAGGTGCATCAGGTCCACGCGGCGGTTGCCGAGATAGACGGTCATCCGGTCGTTGAAGGTGGTGTTGGGCCAGGTCAGGCCGGGGATCGATTCATGCCCCTGGAAGAGCCGCGGGAACCGCTCGAACTCGCTTTCCCAGTCTTCCTGCCCGCGCTCGGCGACCATGCCGCGCGCCATCTCCGACATGATGACCGTCTGCGCGCCGTAGGCCGAGGCGCCCAGCACGCGCACCGCGTGGTAATGCGTCATCACCAAGTGGGTGATCGGCTTGTCGGTGACCTCGCGCACCTTCTCGATCACCTTGTGCGCAAGGCGCGGGGTCGCCTGCGCCTCGACGATCATCACCGAGTCGTCGCCGATGATGACGCCCGAGTTCGGGTCGCCCTCGGCGGTGAAGGCCCAGAGGCCCTCGCCGATCTCGGTGAAGCTGATCTCTTTTTCTGCCATGTCGCCCTGGCTGGCGAAGGCCTTGCTCATGTCGTCGCTCCGTCTGTGCTGTCGGCCGGGGCGCGGGCCCGGCGTCCTCGTGTCGATGGGCGCGCAGGCGCGCGCAAACGGCGTGGCGTCAGCCTGCGTAAGGGTCCTCCAGCGCGGGCAGCAGCGTGCCTTCGCATGCGCCGAACCCGATCGTGTAGCCGTCGCCGTGCGCGGCGCCGTGCAGCGTGAGCGTATCGCCGTCCTGAAGGAAGCTGCGGGTCTCGCCGCCCTGCAGCTTCACAGGCTCCTTGCCGCCCCAGCTGAGTTCCAGAAGCGAGCCGCGTTCGTGCTTCTCCACGCCTGAGATGGTGCCCGAGCCCAGCAGATCGCCCACCCGCATGGGGCAGCCGGCGGTGGTGTGGTGCGCCAGTTGCTGCGCGGAGGAATAATACATCTCGCGGTAATTGGTGCGCGCGATCTCGGTCGCCGCCGCCCCCTCGGGCGCAAGCGTCACCGAGAGGTCGAGATCGTAGAGCATCGGCCCCGCGTCGCGCAGATGCGGCAGGAGCTCCACCTCGCGTGCGGGCGTCGGCACGCGGAAGGGCTCGAGCGCCGCCTTCGTCACGATCCAAGGGCTGATCGAGGTCGCGGTCGCCTTGGCCTGGAAGGGGCCGAGCGGCTGGTATTCCCAGGCCTGGATGTCGCGGGCCGACCAGTCGTTCAGCAGCACGTAGCCGAAGATCATCGCGTCGGCCTCTTCCACCGTCACCGGCCCGTCCGAGGGCTGGCCCACGATGGCGCCCATCTCGAGCTCAAGGTCGAAGCGGGCCGAGGGCGCGAAGCGCGGGGCGTCGTCGTTCGGCCCCTTGAGCTGGCCCCAGGGCCGGCGCACCGGCGTGCCGGAGACCACGACCGACGAGGCGCGCCCGTTGTAGCCGATGGGAATGTGCAGCCAGTTCGGCGGCAGCGCGTTCTCGGCGCCGCGGAACATGGTGCCGACATTCGTCGCGTGGTGCTTGCCGGCGTAGAAATCCGTGAACTCGGCCAAGCGGAACGGCAGGTGCATCCGCGCCTCCGCCTGCGGGACGAGGAAGCCCTCGACCGCCGCCTGCGCGGGCGATCCCTCGGCCAGGAGGTCCGTGAGCTGCGCGCGCAGATGGCCCCAGGTGCCGGGCCCGGCCTCCATCAGCGCGTTCCACGCGGGCGCATCGAAGTAGGGCCCGCCCGGGAGGGCGATCTGCCCGGCGGCCTCGGCGCGCGCCACGTCGAGGATCATGTCCCCGATGGCGACGCCGCACCGCGGGCCGAGCGCATCGGTGGAAAAGACGCCGTAGGGCAGGTTGTCGAGCGGAAAGGGGTGGTCGGCGGCGTTGGCCGAACCGACCCAGCTCTTCGTCAGGGGCATCGCATGTCCTTCGTCCTGTCGTCGCGGGCGCGCCGCGTCACCGCGGCGCGCAAGGCTTTTGCAAAAGCCTTGGCCAAGGGCCTTGCAAGGCCCTTGGCCGCGCGTCACTTCGCGCCGGGCGTCCCGTCGAACTTCTTCTCGAGATCGGCCCAGCAGTCGATGTAGTCGTCCTGCATCGGCGCCTCCTCGGCCGCGAAGGGCGTGAGGTGCTGCGGGAAGCGCGTCTCGAACATGAAGGACATCGTCGCGTCGAGCTTCTCCGGCCCGAGGTCGGCGTTCGACGCGCCCTCGAAGGCCTGCCGGTCCGGCCCGTGCGGCAGCATGCAGTTGTGCAGGCTCATGCCGCCGGGCACGAAGCCCTGCGGCTTGGCGTCGTACTGCCCGTAGATGTTGCCCATCAGCTCGGACATGATGTTCTTGTGATACCACGGCGGGCGGAAGGTGTCCTCGGCCACGAGCCAGCGCTCGCGGAAGAGCACGAAGTCGATGTTCGCCGTCCCCGGCACGCCCGAGGGCGCGGTCAGCACGGTGAAGATCGACGGGTCCGGGTGGTCGAAGAGGATCGCGCCCACCGGGCAATAGGCCGTCAGGTCGTATTTGCAGGGCGCGTAGTTGCCGTGCCAGGCCACCACGTCGAGCGGGGACTGCCCGATCTCGGTGCGGTGGAACTGTCCGCACCACTTCACGGTCAGCGTCGAGGGCACCTCGCGGTCCTCGAAGGCGGCGACCGGCGTCTTGAAGTCGCGCGGGTTGGCGAGCGCGTTGGCGCCGATCGGCCCGCGCGCCGGCAGCTCGAACTTCTGCCCGTAGTTCTCGCAGACGAAGCCGCGGGCCGGGCCCTCCAGCAGCTCTACGCGATAGACGAGCCCGCGCGGGAGAAGCGCGATCTCCTGCGGCGCGAGGTCGATGACCCCGAGCTCGGTGGCGAACCTGAGCCGCCCCTCCTGCGGGACGACGAGAAGCTCGGAATCGGCCGAGTAGAAGTAGTCGTCCTCCATCGACTGCGTGACGAGGTAGATGTGGCTCGCCATGCCGGTCTGCGTGTTCACGTCGCCGGCGGTCGTCATCGTGCGCATGCCCGTGAGCCAGGTCAGCGGCGCCTCGGTATGCGGCACCGGATCCCAGCGGTACTGCCCGAGGCTCGCCACCTCCGGGTCGATGAAGGGCGCCGATTTCCAGTAGGGCAGGTCGATCCGCGTGTAGCGGGTCGAGTGCTTGACCGAGGGTCGGATGCGGTAGGTCCAGGTCCGCTCCGGCGGGTGCTTGGTGAAGGCACTGCCCGAGAGCTGCTCGCCGTAGAGGCCGTAGTTGCACTTCTGCGGCGAGTTCATCCCCTGCGGCAGCGCGCCCGGCAGCGCCTCGGTCTCGAAGTCGTTGCCGAAGCCGGGCATGTAGCCCTCCTGCGTGCCGACGGGCGTGGCGGCCGAGATCAGGCCCGATGGGTCGGTCTGACGGTTCATGGTCGCGCTCCTTCTCCCGGAATTCGGTTGCGTCGCTAACAGTTGATTTTGTAACCAACAAGGGAGGAGGCTCGGCCGTGGACGAAAAAGACGACTTCGACCTGCAGGAATTCCTGCCCTACCTGCTGAACCAGGCGGCCGAGGAGTCGAGCCTCGCGTTCCAGCAGATCTACAAGCGCCGCTACGGGATGCTTCGGACGGAGTGGCGCGTGCTCTTCCACCTCGGCATCTACGGCGCGCTCACCGCCGGCGAGATCGGCGCGCGCGCCCGCATCCACAAGACGAAGGTGAGCCGCGCGGTCGCGCGTCTGGAGGCGCGGCGTTTCCTCACCCGGACCACCGATACCGCGGACCGGCGGCGCGAGACGCTGCGCCTGACCGCGCAGGGCGAGGCCGCCTACCGCGACCTGCGGGCCGTGGCGCGGGACTACGACGCGCGGCTGGTGGCGGAGTTCCCTGCGGAGGAGGCGGCGCTCCTGCGCCGGATGCTGCGTCGGCTCGCCACCTCCGAGGAGGCGCGCGACACGGCCTGAGGCGCGCCCCGGATATCGGTGCATGCGGCGCCGGCGCTGGCTCGCCCTGCGTCAGGTCAGCGGCAGGGCTCCGGCCCCCGCGCTCCGGCACGGCGCGAGGCTTTCCAGCCCCGGGCGGAGCGCCGCCGCCACCGTGGCGCGCAGCCGCTGCGCCGTCGCGGCGAGCGGCAGGCCCCCGCGATGGCCGACGAGAACCGGCGTGCCGGGGAATGCGCGGCGCAACCCGGCCGACAGGTCGGCGAGCGGACCTTCGGAGACCCCGGAGAGCAGATGGCTCCCCGACAGCACCAGCGGCGTGCCGGGGCAGCGGCGTGCCGCGCCCTCGATCTGTGACGGGCGGCTGTCGAGCATCAGGCTGACTGCCCATCCGGTGGCGCGCAGCACGTCGGCCTTGATCACCGCGCCGAGGAAATGGGGGTTGCCCGGCTGGTTCGCCACGATCGCATGGGCCATCGGGCGAACCGGGTCGGGCGCGGGCCGTGCCTGCCAGAGCAGCGCCTGGAACCGGCCGAGCGCGAGTGTCGCGTCCGTCATGCTCCAGCGGTCGGCCATCCAGCCGTCGCCGAGCGCCTGCGCCACGGCCTCGTAACAGGCGGCACGTCCGGCCGCCGTCGCCATGAAGGGGCGCAGGGCATGGGCGAGCGCGCCGTCGTCCTCGGGCGCGGCCAGCGCCGCCGCGACCGCCGCGGCCTGCGAGGCGGTGAGTTCCGGCGTCTTGCGCAGCGCGTCGCGCGCGGCCGCGGGAGAGGCCAGCGCGCCGGCCCAGTCCTCGGTCGCCAGCGCCGGCGCCACCCGGCCGAGCGCGATCGCCTGCGGCGCCAGCGCGGCGTCCTGCACGCCCTGGAAAAGCTGCATGTGCCAGCCGACGAAGGCACGCGCGTCGGTCATCACGTCCTCTGTGACGGTCAGCCGCTTGTGACGCGCGTCGCGGCGCAGCGCGTCGAGCAGGGCCTCGATCGCCGCGGGCGATCCCTCGATCCACTGCCGGTAGCGGTCTCCGGAGGAGACGAGCGCGCCGGTGATCGAACTCGCGGCGTTGCGTGCCGCGGCATCTTCGACGAGGTCGGCGATCTCGTCGGAGTCGAGCCGGCGTGTCGCGTCGCTGCGATAACTCACACGCCGGATCGGCTCTCCGCTGGCGCTGCCCGCGCGTTCCATCACCGTTTTCCCCTCGCTCTCGGGCCGCGGCGGGTCCGGGCCCTCCTCACCGGTTCCGCTCCGGTCCGGCGTTTCGCCCGTTTGGCAGCGGTTATGTCAGTATGATTTGACATAAGAAAATGTCGAGAGAAATTTACACGCGGGCTGTGGCTGGCGCTCAGATGTCCACCGTCACCCCGGGCAGATCAAGCGTCCTGAGCAGGTCGCGCAATTCCTGCCGGGCCGCGATGTTGGAGAGATTGAGCTGCCGCACGCCGATGTCGCGCAGATCGAGCAGCGTCAGCCCGCGCGGGAAGAGCTCGCGGAAGATCACCCGCTCGTGGAAACCCGGCCCGATGCGGAAGCCGATGCGCTGTGCGAGACGCTCGAGCGCGCGCTCCATCTTCTTCTTGTTGACCATCGCCTGCGCGCCGAGCCGGTTGCGCAGGACGATCCAGTCGAGCGGCTTCAACCCGGCCTGCGCGCGCAGCTGCCGCGCGCTCCAGACCATCTCGGAATAGACCGAGGGGCCGCGGATCGTCTCGCCGTCGCCGTCGATGCGGGCGAGCAGGTCGAAATCCACGAAGCTGTCGTTGAGCGGCGTGACAAGCGTGTCGGCATAGGTATGCGCGACCTGAGACAGCCGGGTATGCGAGCCGGGGCAGTCGATCACCACGAAGTCCATCCCGTCCTCGGCGAAGCGGGCGACGACGGCGGAGAGCCGGTGATCCATCGGGTTCTCGCCATCGGGCAGGCGCGAGGCGTCGATCTCGGGCAGCTCGCGGTAAACGGGGCCGGGCAGGGTGATGCCCGCCTGCGCGAGATACTGCGCCCGGTTCGCCGTGTAGCGGCCGAGGCTCTGTTGCCGCAGGTCGAGATCCAGCGCGCCGACGGCATGTCCCATCCGCGCCAGCGCCGTGGCGAGATGCATCGAGACGGTGGACTTCCCCGCGCCGCCCTTCTCGTTGCCGACGACGATGATATGCGCCATGCCGCTCCCCTTTTGACCGGCCGCGTGGCGCGACCCGGCGGTGGGGATACTACATGTAGAGAGGTAGACAAGGGGCAGCCGCATGTCCCGGAAGGCTGCCGGATCGGGCCGCCGCCGCGCGGGCAGGCGAGAGGGGCGGGCGCCGGCACGGCGCCCGCCGGGCCGGGCTCAGAAGCCGAGCCCTTCGTATTTCTTCTTGAACTTCGACACGCGACCGCCGGTGTCCATCAGGCGGGTGCCGCCGCCGGTCCAGGCGGGGTGCACCGACGGATCCACTTCGAGCGTCATCGTCTGGCCTTCCGAGCCCCATGTGGAGCGCATCTGCACGGTCTCGCCGTTGACGAGCTTGACGTCGATCATGTGATAGTCGGGATGAATGTCCTTTTTCATCGCGGCATTCCTTAAAGCTGGGCGCTCTTGGGCTTGGGGGCGCGGTAGTTGGTCTGCTCGGCGATGCGGGCAGACTTGCCGCGGCGCGAGCGCAGGTAATAGAGCTTCGCCCGGCGCACCTTGCCGCGGCGCACGACGGTGATGTGTTCCACGTTCGTCGAGTAGAGCGGGAAGATCCGCTCGACACCCTCGCCGAAGGAAATCTTGCGCACCGTGAAGGTGCCGGCGATGCCGTCGCCGTTCTTGCGGCTGATGCAGACGCCCTCGAAGTTCTGCACGCGGGTGCGCGTGCCCTCGGTCACCTTGTAGCCGACGCGCACGGTGTCGCCGGCCTTGAAGTCGGGAATCTCCTTCCCGAGCGAGGCGATCTGTTCCGCCTCCAGTTCCGCGATCAGGTCCATCCGATCCACTCCTCGTGTCGCTCGCGGTTTGCCCGCGAAGATGTATCCGCCCCAGAGCTCTGGTCCTCGATCGGGTCCGCCGCGGCGCCCGCCAGAGAATTCGGTCGCGTTGCTTCGTCTGTCGTGTCGTTTCCGTCTGCCTGTCGTCGCCGTCCGCCGATCGTGGCCCACCCCGCGCCGAGGGAGCGCTGGCAGAAAACCCCACGGGTCCGCTCGGCCGACAGGCCCCGGACGCGCCGCGTATACTGGCCGGCCGCGCCGCGATCAAGCCCTCTCTCAACCCGCCTCCCCCGGCTCGCGCGGCAGAAGGTCGGGCCGGCGCGCGCGCGTCAGCCGCTCCGCCTCCGCCCGGCGCCAGCGCGCGATCTCGGCGTGGTTGCCCGAGAGCAGAACGTCCGGGATGCGCCGGCCCTGCCACTCCGCCGGGCGGGTGTACTGTGGATGCTCGAGGCGCCCGTCGGAGAAGCTCTCCTCCTCCACCGAGGCCGCGTTGCCGAGAACGCCGGGCAGGAGCCGCACCGTCGCGTCGAGCATCGCCTGCGCCGCGATCTCGCCGCCCGTCAGGACGAAGTCGCCGAGCGAGACCTCCTCGATGCCGTAGTGGTCGAGCGCGCGCTGGTCGATGCCCTCGAAACGCCCGCAGATGAGCGTCACGCCGGGCCGCCGCGCCCAGTCGCGCGCCGTGGCCTGCCGGAAGGGCGCGCCGCGCGGGCTCATGGCGACGAGCGGCATGGCCGGGTCCGCGCCGCGCCGCGCCGCCTCGACCGCGCGGCCCAGCACGTCGGCGCGCAGGACCATCCCCGCGCCGCCCCCCGCGGGCGTGTCGTCGACGTTGCGGTGCTTGCCCTCGCCGAAGGCGCGCAGGTCGGTCACCTGAAGCTGCCAGATCCGCTCGCGCAGCGCGCGCCCGGTCAGGCTCTCGCCGAGCACGCCGGGAAAGGCGCCGGGAAAGAGCGTGATCACCTGCGCCGTCCAGACCCCGGCGAGTTCCGGCGCCTCGGGCATCAGCGCCTGCGGCGCGGCGACAGGGCGGATGGCCTTGCGGCCGTGCGAGCGGGAGGGGGGATCGGCGGGCATGGCCGGTCTCTATCCGCTCGCGCCGGGACGGGGAAGGGTCAGGCCACCGCGACGATGCCGAGCGCCAGCAGTAGCAGCATGACGAGCGCGACCACGATGAGGATCTTCGCCCCGGTGAGCGCCACACCGGAAAGCCGGCCGAAGCCCAGAAGCGCCGCGACCGCGGCAATGGCGAGCAGGATGAGAATCCATTCGATCATCGGCGCCTCCCTCGCGCGGCCAGGGTCATGCGGCGCGCGGAAAACGCCCCGGTGCCCGGCGCGTTCCCTCAGTCCTCGGGAAAAACGCCGGGCGGCGGGTCGGCCACGATGCGGCCCGCCGCGAGGTCGACCGTCGGGACGGCATCGCGCGTGAAGGGCAGGAGCGCCGTCTGCCGGAGCCCGGGCGCGTGAATCTCCAGAAGATCGCCCGCGCCGTGGTCGTGCACCGCGCGTACCCGGCCGAGCGGCGCGCCGCCGGTGTCGAAGACCTCCAGCCCGATCAGATCGGCATGGTAGAACTCGTCCTCGGGCAGATCGGGAAGGACCGCGCGGGGCACGTAAAGCCGCGTGCCCCTGAGCGCCTCCGCCGCCTCGCGCGTGGGCACGCCGGACAGGCGCGCGGTGAGCGCGCCCTTGGTCTGTCCGGTCAGCGTGACCTCGAAACCGCGCGCGCCATCCTCGGTCGACAGGGGGCCGTAGGCGGCGATATCCTCGGGCTCGGCGGTGAAGCTCTTGAGCCGCACCTCTCCGCGCACGCCGAAGGCGCCCGCGATCGCGCCGAGGCACACGCGTTCGGTCATGCCCGGCCGCACCCGGGCCGGCCGGAGAATTTTCGTACGAAAATTCTCCGGCGAATCGCGCGGCTCATGCGAATTTTCGTACGAAAATTCGCACATCCGCTTCCGTCGGCCGCACCGGGGCCGCGCATGGTCAGCCCTCGGCGTCCGCGCCTTCGGCGGCCTTGGCGGCGCGTGCCTCGGCGCGCTCCTGCGCCTTCTTGCCGGGCTGGCCCTTGTTCGGGTTGTCGCGCGTCGTCTTCGTCACGACGCCCGCGGCCTCGAGCATGCGGCGCACGCGATCGGTGGGCTGCGCGCCATGGTCGAGCCATGCCTGCACGCGCTCGAGGTCCATCTTCACCCGGGTCTCGCTGTCCTTGGGCAGGAGCGGGTTGTAGGTGCCGAGCTTCTCGAGGAAGCGGCCGTCGCGCGGCATGCGCGAATCGGTGGCGACGATGCTGTAGAAGGGCCGCTTCTTGGAGCCGCCGCGGGCGAGCCGGATCTTCATGGCCATGGATAGTCTCCTTTCGTGTGGGTGGGGGCGCCTCGCCCCGGGTCAGGCCTGATGGCGTTCGTGGTGCTTGATGACTTCCCGGATGATGAAATTCAGGACAGCCTTGGCGAAATCGGGGTCGAGATCGGCGGCGCGCGCCAGATCCTCGAGCCGGGCGATCTGGTCCGCCTCGCGGGCGGGGTCGGAGGGGGGCAGGGCGTGATCGGCCTTGAGCCGGCCCACCGCCTGCGTGTGCTTGAAGCGCTCGCCGAGGGTATAGACGAGGATCGCGTCGAGACGGTCGATCGATTCCCGGTGCTCCTTCAGGAGATCGGCGGCGCGGGCGGCGGAGTCGCTCATGCAGGGGCCTCTTCTCTCCGCCCGAAGATCGGGCCGGCATGGGACTGAAGCTCGAGCTCGATCGCGTCGGCGATCTGGCTGTTTCTCAGCGTCTCGGGCGCGGGGTGGCGGTAGACGACGTCGGTGCCGTCCACGCTGGGCGCCTCCGGGTCGCGCCGGCAGCCAAGCCGCTCGGCAAGGCGGATCGAGTCGTAGTTGCGCGGGTCGAGGTAGCTGACCGCGCCGGACCAGCCCTTGTCCTCATAAAAATGGGCACGCGCGGCATGCGTGGCCTCGAGCGCGATGCCGCGCCCGGCGACCTCGGGCCAGATCACCCAGGCGATCTCGCGCTCGGGCCACTTCGCGGGCTGCCAGCCGCCGGCCATGCCGCAGGTGGCGCCGGTTTCGCGGTCGTGGATCATCCACATGCCGAAGCCGCGGATCTGCCAGTGGCCGATCTCGGCGGCGTAGAGCATCCAGGCCTCGTAGTCGTTGAGCGGCCCGCCCATGAAGCGCGCGCGGTAGGAGGTGAAGGTCGCCTTGAACTTGGGATAGTCCCCGGGCTCGGGCGCCGAGAGGATCAGCCGCCGGGTCTCGATCGTGGGGATGGCGGTCATGCGTAGGCCTCCATCCCGCCGTCGGAGACTTCCTCGGGTGCGGGGTGGCGCCAGACCTGCATCTCGCCGTGGCGCTGGTGCGCGAAGGTGCCGTCGAGCGTGGCGCCGAGGCGGCGGCAGACGGCGGCGGAGGCGGTGTTGGCGGGCTTGACGAGGCTCACCGCCGTGTCCCAGCCGAGCACGTCGTAGGCGTACTCGCGCGCGGCACGGCCGGCCTCGGTGGCGTAGCCGCGGCCCTCGAAGCCCTCGAAGAGGTCCCAGCCGATCTCCGGCTCGGGCCAGCCCTCGGGGCAGAAGAGGCCGACCATGCCGGCGGTGGCACCGCTTTCGCGCTCCTCCACCATCCAGCGGCCGTAGCCGCGGATCTGCCAGTGCCCGATCTCCATCGCCAGCATCCGCCACGCGCCCTCGGCGTCGAGCGGCCCGCCGACGAAGCGCGCGCGGTCGGAGGCGTAGAAGGCCGTGAAGGGCGGGACATCGCGCGCCTCGGGCGCGCGGAGCGTCAGCCGCGGGGTCGTGAGCGTCGGGATCGGGGTCATGCCGCCACGGCCTCCGGCGCCGGGTGGCGGTAGACGAGCACCTCCGCCGGGTCATCGTCCCAGCCCTCGCCCACGGGCAGCGCAGCCTGCGCATCGATCACGCAGCCCAGCCGCTCTGCGAGCGCGCGGGAGGGCGCGTTCGCCGCGTCGATGTAGCTGACCGCGGTCGTCCAGCCGAGGTCGTCATAGGCGTGCCGGCGCAGGCGCTCGGCCGCCTCGCGGGCGTAGCCCTTCCCCTCCGCCGAGGCGTGCCAGAGGCTCCAGCCCAGTTCGCGCTCCGCCCAGCCATGGGGATACCATGGGCCAACGGACCCGATCAGCGCTCCGCTCGCCTTGTCTTCCAGCACGAACTGGCCGTAGCCGCGCAGCACCCAGTGCCCGACAGCCTGTCCGAAGACGCGCCAAGCCTGCTCAGGGGAATACGGGCCGCCCAGGTACCGCGCGCGCTCCGACGTGAGGAAGGCGCAGGCGGTCTCGGTGTCCCGCGCCCCGGGCGCGCGCAGGATCAGCCGCTCGGTCTCGAGGCGGGGGGTATCGGCGAGGGCGACGGTCACTTCTTGCGCCCGAAGCCCGAGAGGCCCGAGGGTAGCTGCATGCCGCCCTTTCCACCGAGGCCGCCCATCTGCTGCGCGGCCTGCTGCAGCGCCTTCTCGTCCATGCCCGCGCCGGGAGCGCCGCCCTTGCCGCCGCCCATCATGCCGAGCGCCTGCTTGAGCGCGCCGCGCCCGCCCTTCTTGCCGAGCTTCTTCATCATGTCCGACATCTGCCGGTGCTGCTTGATCAGCTTGTTCAATTCGCTCACCTCCAGCCCCGCGCCGGCGGCGATGCGTTTCTTGCGGCTGGCCTGAAGGATCTGCGGGTTGGCGCGCTCCTTCTTCGTCATGGAGTTGATGAGCGCGATCTGGCGCTTGAGCACGGTGTCGTCCATGCCGGCCTCGGCCATCTGGCCCTTCATCTTGCCCATGCCGGGCATCATGCCCATGAGCCCCTCCATGCCGCCCATCTTGAGCATCTGCTCGAGCTGGGACTTGAGGTCGTTCATGTTGAACTGACCCTTCTGGAGGCGCTTGAGCATGCGCTCGGCCTGTTCGGCCTCGAGCGTCTCCTGCGCCTTCTCGACGAGGGCGACGATGTCGCCCATGCCGAGGATGCGGCCCGCGATGCGCTCGGGGTCGAACTCCTCGAGCGCGTCCACCTTCTCGCCGGTGCCGACGAAGCGGATGGGCTTGCCGGTGACCGCGCGCATCGACAGCGCCGCGCCGCCGCGCCCGTCGCCGTCCATCCGGGTGAGGGCGACGCCCGAGACGCCGATCTTGTCGTCGAACTCCTCCGCGACCTCGACGGCGACCTGACCGGTGAGCCCGTCCACCACCAGCAGCGTCTCGCGCGGCTGGACCACGTCGCGCACATCCGCCGCCTGCGCGATCAGCTCCTGATCGATGTGCAGCCGGCCCGCGGTGTCGAGGAAATAGACGTCGTAGCCGCCGAGGCTCGCCTGCGTCTTCGCGCGCTTGGCGATCTGCACGGGCGTCTCGCCCTTGACGATGGGGAGCGTGTCGACCCCCACCTGCGTGCCGAGGATCTGCAACTGCTCCATGGCCGCGGGGCGGTTCACGTCGAGCGAGGCCATAAGGACCTTCTTGCCATCGCGCTCGGTCAGGCGCTTGGCGATCTTGGCCGTCGTCGTCGTCTTGCCCGAGCCCTGCAGGCCCACCATCAGGATCGGCGCGGGCGGGCTGTCGATCTTCAACTCGCCCGGATCGCCCTCGCCGCGGAGCATCTCCACGAGCTCGTCGTGGACGATCTTGACCACCTGCTGACCCGGCGTGACCGATTTCGTCACCGCCTGGCCCGTGGCCTTTCCCTCGACGTCCTTGACGAACTTGCGCACCACCGGCAGCGCGACGTCGGCTTCGAGCAGCGCGACGCGCACCTCGCGCAGCGCCGTCTTGACGTCCTCTTCCGAGAGCGCGCCCTGCTTGGTCAGCCGGTCGAAGACGCCGGAGAGACGCTCGGACAGGTTTTCGAACATGGCCCTCTGCTTCCTCCAGCGGTCGTTGCATGCGTCCCGAAGATGGGAACGCGACGGCCCGAATGCCACCGACCCCCGCGGGCGAAACCTCGCTGACGGGGGGCGATCCCGGTGCACGGCCCGGGACCGGAAGGCACGGGCGCTTCCGGATATCGGGTGGCCTTTAGGCGCGGGAGCGCGCGGAGTCAAGCGGCGGCCGTGCCGCCGCCGCACCCAGCGCAGCCAGCCGACCGAGCGGTCAGACCCCGGCCCCTCGCCGGCGGGGTGGGAGCCGCCCGCCTCAAGGCGCTCCCGCTTGCAGGGTACCGCGCGATCTGGTCTCCTCCCTGCAGGTTTTGTTCACCAGCGCACAGGCGGACCATGGACAACTGGGACGAGATCCGCACGGCCTATCACGTCGCGCGCGCCGGCACGGTGAGCGGCGCGGCAGAGGCGCTGGGCGTCCACCATGCCACGGTGATCCGGCATGTCGACGCGCTCGAGGCGCGGCTCGGCGTCAAGCTCTTCCAGCGGCACGCGCGCGGCTACACGCCCACCGAGGCGGGGCAGGACCTTCTGCGCGTGGCGCAGACCACCGACGATCAATTCGCCCAGCTGGCAAGCCGCATCCGCGGGCGCGGCAACGACGTCTCGGGCGAGCTCACGGTCACGTCGCTCGCCATGTTCGCGCCGCGGCTCGCGCCCGTGCTCGCGGCCTTCCAGCGTGACCATCCGCGCGTGATCCTGCGTTACATGACCGGCACGCGGCTCTTCCGGCTGGAGTATGGCGAGGCGCATGTCGCCGTGCGCGCCGGCCCGCCGCCGCAGGAGCCCGACAACGTCGTGCAGCCGTTCTTCCACATGCGCGCCGGGCTCTATGCGGCGCGATCCTACGTCGAGGCGCACGGCCTGCCCGAGGGGCTCGACGCGCTCGAGGGGCACCGCTTCGTGGGCCCGGACGACGAAACCCCGCGCGCACCCACCGAGCGCTGGCTTCGCGAGCGGCTCGCGCCCGACCAGATCGCCTTCCGCAGCCCCGACCCCCGCGCGCAGGAGGACGCGGTGCTCGCCGGTGCGGGCATCGGCTTCCTGCCGCCCTGGACCGCGGCGGCGCATCCCGCCCTTGTCGAGGTCGCCCCCCCGCGCGACGTGTGGAGCTCGCCCATCTGGCTCGTCACCCATGTCGATCTGCACCGGAGTTCCAAGGTGCAGGCGCTCCTCGCGGCGCTGAAGGCCGCGGCGGCGGACTGGGACGTGGCGTGAGCGCGGGGGCGCGCGGGCATCTCGCCATGCTGCTCTTCTCGGCGCTGGTGGCGGGGTCCTTCTCGCTCGGCGCGATGGTGGCGAACGAGATCGCGCCGGCGGCCATCAATGCCGCGCGCTTCGCCATCGCCGCGGCGGTGATCGGGGCGGTGGTCGCGGCCACGGGGCGTTTCGACCGGCGCGCGCTCGCGGCGCCCTGGCGCTACCTGGTGCTCGGCGGGCTTTTCGCGGCCTACTTCGTGCTCATGTTCGAAGGGCTGAAGACCGCGCCGCCCGTCGCCGCCTCGGCGGTCTTCACCCTGACACCGGTTATGGCGGCGGGCGTGGGCTGGCTTCTGCTGCGACAGGTGACGACGCCGCGCATGGCCGCGGCGCTGGCGATCGGGGCGGCGGGCGCGCTCTGGGTGATCTTCCGCGCGGATCTCTCGGCGCTCGTCGCGCTGGAGGTCGGGCGGGGCGAGGCGGTCTATTTCGTCGGCTGCGTCGCGCATGCCGTCTACACCCCGATGGTCCGCAAGCTGAACCGCGGCGAGCCGGCGGTGCTCTTCACCTTCGGCACGCTGGTCGCCGGGACCGTGGTGCTGACCGCTTACGGCTGGTCCGACATCCGCGCGACGGACTGGGCCGGCCTGCGCCCGCTCGTCTGGATCGCGCTTCTCTACGTGGCGCTCTTCGCCTCCGCAGCGACCTTCGTGCTGTTGCAATACGCGACGCTCCGGCTGCCCTCGGCCAAGGTCATGGCCTACACCTATCTCACGCCGTCCTGGGTGCTCGTCTGGGAACTGGCGCTGGGCCACGGCGGGCCGCGGCCGCTCGTCCTCGCCGGGCTGGGGCTGACGGTGGCGGCGCTGCTCCTTCTGCTCAAGAACGAGGAGACGGCGACCGGATAGGACCGGTGCTGCCTTCCCCGTCACGTGGTCCCGCTTCCGTCCGTCGGGGGGACAGGGCGCTGCGCCGTCGTGGCTATGGGTCGCCCTCGGGCGGCAAACCCATGTCGGCCGCGACGAGGCGCTCAAGCGCGTCGAGGTCGAGGTGGTCGAACTGTCCGAAGCTCTGCATCCAGACGCTCGCGGCGCGCAGCGCGTCCGGTTCCAGCTTGCACCAGGTGACGCGGCCGCGGCGCTCGCGCGTGATCAGCCCGGCGCGCGCAAGCAGTCCGAGGTGCTTGGAGATCGCGGCGAGCGACATCTCGAAGGGCTCCGCGACATCGGTCACGGCCATGTCGTCCTCGAGCAGCATGGCGAGGATCGCCCGGCGCGTCGGGTCGGCGAGAGCGGCGAAAACCGTGTCGAGATCGTCGGACATCGACCGCATAAGCCGTGCCCGGCGGGCGCGCGTCAAGCGCGGCGGCACGGAAGCTCAACCGCGGGGTTGAATATGCCCGCGCGGCCGGTGTCGAGGCTTCGCCGGGCCGCGTCTCAAGGAAGTACTACAAAATCAGTGGGTTGCCGCCGCCGCGCTTCGCCTTGACTCGGGCCGCGCTGCGCCGTAGCACCCTGCCAACGATCCGCGAGGCGAAGGTGCCCGATCCCGACGAACAGCGGCGCATGGCCGAGTTCGAGCAGCGGCTGGCCGCTGCCAAGGAGGCGCAGGCGCCGAAGCCCCGCGGGGACGAACACTACTCGCAGGCGCAGCTCGCCTGGCGGATGGTGATCGAGCTGGTGGCGGGCCTCGCCATCGGGTTCGGCATCGGCTTCGGGCTGGATTCCCTGCTGGGGACGATGCCTTTCCTGCTGGTGGTGTTCACATTGCTGGGCTTCGCCGCGGGCATCAAGACGATGCTGCGCAGCGCGCGCGAGGTCGAACAGGCGCAACAGGCCGCCGATGGCGGCGACGAGACGGACGAGGGGGACTAGGCCGTGGCGACGGAGACCGGAGAGGACAGCGGGCTCGTTTTCCACCCGATGGACCAGTTCATCGTGAAGCCGCTCTTCGGGGATGGCCCGGTGCACTGGTACACCATCACCAATGTCACGCTCTGGATGGCGCTCGGCGTGCTCGGCATCGCGGCGCTGCTGATCCTCGGCACCTCGCGCCGGGCGATCGTGCCCTCGCGCAGCCAGTCGGTGGGCGAGCTCGCCTACGGTTTCGTGCACAAGATGGTCGAGGACGTCGCCGGGAAGGACGCGCTCAAGTACTTCCCCTACATCATGACGCTCTTCATGTTCATCGTCTTCGCGAACTTCCTCGGGCTCATCCCCACGGCCTACACCACGACGAGTCACATCGCGGTGACGGCCGTGCTGGCGCTCGGCGTGTTCCTCGGGGTGACGATCCTCGGGTTCGTCAAGAACGGCACGAAGTTTCTCGGCCTCTTCTGGGTCACCGAGGCGCCGCTGGCGATCCGCCCGGTGCTCGCCCTGATCGAGCTCATTTCCTACTTCGTGCGGCCGGTGAGCCACTCCATCCGTCTCGCCGGCAACATGACCGCGGGGCACGCGGTGCTGAAGGTCTTCGCCGGCTTCGGCCAGGTGACGGCGATCGCGCCGCTCTCGATCCTCGCCGTGACGGCGATCTACGGCCTCGAGGTGCTCGTCGCCTTCATCCAGGCCTACGTCTTCACGATCCTGACCTGCGTCTATCTCAAGGACGCGCTGCATCCCAGTCACTGAGCGCGGGCCGCGACGCGGCCGCGCCACCGTCATCGACAGCTTCCAACCGTAAGGAGACAGTGCAATGGAAGGCGATATCGCAAACCTCGGCCAGTTCATCGGTGCGGGCCTCGCGGGCATGGGCGCCGGCGTGGCGGCGCTCGGGGTCGGCAACGTGGCCGGCAACTACCTCGCGGGCGCGCTCCGCAACCCCTCGGCCGCGGCGAGCCAGACGGCGACGCTCTTCATCGGCATCGCCTTCGCCGAAGCGCTGGGCATCTTCTCCTTCCTCGTCGCCCTGCTGCTGATGTTCGCCGTCTGAGGACGACACGCATCATCCTTGCGGGCGGGGCGCGCGCGGTCTGACCGGCGCGCGCCCCGGATGGTCTGACCGGCCCGGCGGGCCGGTGCGGCTGGCAACTCACGGAGGCGCCGATGGCGACAGAGACCCAAGGTTCCGCTTCGACCTGCGTCGGGCCGGACGGCAGCGCGATCGGTCTGCCGCAGCTCTGCCTCGACTGGTTCCCGAACCAGATCTTCTGGCTGATCGTCACGCTCGTCGTGATCTACCTGCTGCTCACGCGCATGGCGCTGCCGCGCATCGCCGGCGTGCTCGCCGAGCGGGCCGGCACGATCAGCAACGATCTCGCCGCGGCGGAGGACCTGAAGGCCAAGGCCGCCGAGGCCGAGAAGACCTACGAGAAAGCGCTCGCCGACGCGCGTGCCGAGGCGCAGAAGATCCTTGCCGCGGCGAAGGCCGAGATGCAGCAGGACGTCGCTGCGGCGATGGAGCGCGCCGACGCCGAGATCGCGAAGAAGACCGAGGAGTCGCAAAAGGCGATCGCCGAAATCCGCGCCGGCGCCGTCGAGAGCGTGCGCGAGGTCGCGCGCGACACCACGGGGGCCGTGCTGCAGGAACTGGACACCGAGGCCGACCAGGCCGAGATCGACCGGGCCGTCGACGCCCGCATGGAGGCCTGAGCGATGCGCATCCTGACAGCTCTCACCCTCGCGCTGGCGATGGCGAGCCCGGCGCATGCCGCGAAGGGACCGTTCTTCTCGCTGGCCAATACCGACTTCATCGTCCTTCTGGGCTTCCTCGTCTTCGTGGGCATCCTCGTCTACTTCAAGGTGCCGGGTAAGATCACCGAGATGCTCGACCGCCGGACGGAGAGCATCCAGTCCGAGCTCGACGAGGCGCGCGGGCTGCGCGAAGAGGCGCAGAGCCTGCTCGCCTCCTATGAGCGCAAGACCCGCGAGGCGCGCGAACAGGCCGACCGCATCGTCGAGCACGCCAAGGAAGAGGCGCGTCTCTCGGCGGAGCAGTCGAAGGCGGACCTGCAGGAGTCCATCGCGCGCCGCGTCAAGGCCGCCGAGGAGCGCATCGCGCAGGCAGAGGCCGCCGCGGTGCGCGAGGTGCGCGAGCGTGCCGCCGAGGTGGCCGTCGCCGCGGCGCGGGACGTTCTGACCGCGCGGATGACGGCGGAGCGGAGCGACGCCCTCGTCGACAATGCCATCGCCCAGGTGGACAAGCACCTTCACTGACGGCTGTGCGCGCAACGCGGAGCCCCGGCCGGCCGCCGGGGCTTTTCGCGTTTGCTGCAGGGTCAGAACAGGGCCGCGACGAGCCACGGGGCGAGGAGCGCGGTGAGCATCGCGTTGAGCCCCATGCCGAGCCCCGAGAAGGCGCCGGCCGTCGCGTCCACCTGAAACGCGCGGGCGGTGCCGATGCCGTGCGCCGCGACCCCGGCGGCGAAACCCCGCGCGCGCCAGTCGCGGATGCCGAGCGCGTTCATCAGCGGCGTGACCGTCACCGCGCCGATGATGCCCGTCAGGATCACCAGCGCCGCGGTCAGCGTCGGCAGACCGCCGAGGGTCTCGGCGATTCCGATGGCCACCGGCGCGGTCGTGGACTTGGGCGCGAGCGACAGAAGCGTCGCGCCCTCGACGCCGAGCGCCTGCGCGATCGCGAGCGCCGAGAGGATCGCCGTGACCGACCCCGCGATCAGTGCGCCCAGCATCGGGACCACCAGCCCCCGCAACCGCGGCAGCGCCGCGTGCAGCGGCACCGCCAGCGCCACGGTCGCCGGGCCGAGCATGAAGTGCACGAACTGCGCGCCTTCGAAGTAGTCGGCATAGGGCGTGCCCGTCGCCTGCAGGAGCCCCGCGAGCAGGAGCATCGCGATCAGCACCGGATTGGCGAGCGGCGCGCGCCCCGTCGCCCGCGAGATGCCGTCGCCCGCCAGATAGGCCAGCAGCGTGACCGTCAGCCAGAGGAGCGGCTCGCGCGCGAGATAGCTCCAGATGTCGATGACCTCGGGGCTCATGCGCTCGCCCCCAGAAGCCGGCGCAGCCCGACGAAGACGCCGGCCGTGACGGCGAGCGTGATTACCGTGCTGCCCAGAAGCGCGGCGAGGAGCGCGGGGCCTTCGCTGCCCAGCCGGTCGAGATGCGCCACCACGCCCACCCCCGCCGGCACGAAGAGAAGCGAGAGATGCGCGAGGAGCCCGTTCGCCGCGGGCGCCACGCGCGCCGTGAGCGCTGGGCGGAGCACGAGCGCCCCGAGCAGGAGCGCAAGGCCCAGAACCGGCCCCGGCACCGGCGCGTCGAGCGCGCGCGCCGTGACTTCTCCGATCAGCTGGCAGACCAGCAGAATGGCGATATTGACGATCATGCCTGTCCCTCCGTGTCGCAGGGCGATGCGACCACGACCGCGCCCGAAAGAAAAGGAGCGCGCCCGGCGGGGCGCGCTCCGAACCGGTGCGAGGGGCAGGCTGCGCTCACTCGGCCGGCACGGCCGCGGCCTCGGTCGGGGTGAAGTGCTGGCGGTTGAGCCGCAGCACGAGGGCCACCGCCACCGCCTGGAACGCGAGTGCCACCGCGGTCAGCACCCAGAAGGCGAGGGAGAACTTGTCCACGACCCCGGCGTCGACGAGGCCCTTGTTGATGAAGAAGTGCCCCATCACCGAGAGCGCCACCGCCGGGCAGACCAGCGCGTAGGAGCCGGGCGAGGTCTTCGTGCCGATCACGAAGTCGTCGAAGTAGCGCTGGCGCAGCAGGACGAGCATGCCGAGCCCGAGGAAGACGAGTTGCACCGTCAGGATCCGGGCGAGCATCACCAGCGTCTCGCCGCCGTTGCCTGCCGCGTCGAAGGTGGCGTGCAGGCCGTGCTCCTGCCGCATCAGCATGATGCCGAGGACGGTCATGATCGGGACGACGACCATCAGCGTCGGGCCGGCCTCGCGCGCGGTGCCGTACTGCAGCATCGAGTTGAAGGCGGTGATCGACGCGATCACGGCATAGACCGCTGCCGTCACGCCGAAGAAGGTCGAGAGCACGAGGCTCGTGCCCACGGTGACCGGCGTCACGCTCATCGCCGCCGGCGCGGCGAAGCCCACGGCGACCATCGAGAGCGCGAAGGCCGGCAGGAGCTGTGCGAAGGAGTTGTGCGCGGTCACGTCGAAGACGCCGCCCTCGGCGAGCACGCGGCCGAGGAAATCCGCGAGCAACCGGAAGGCGAGCACGCCGATCAGCAGGAAGGCCACCATCGCGGCGGGGAAGAGATACTCGACGATCGTCCACAGCTGCGGCACGAAGACGAGGCCGACCACGAAGCCCACGTTCACCGTCATGGCGAGCGCGAGCGGCATGGCGAGCAGCGTCGATTCGGCGTTGGAATTGCGCAGCTTGGTGTAGGCCTCCGTGCGCTTGAAGGCCGAATAGGCGCGCAGGTTCCAGATCAGCGACTTCACGTTCAGGACGGCGAAGACCGCGATGCCGGCCACGGCGACCGCGATCGCGATCTGCATCGGCAGGCCGCCGGTGGCGAAGGCGCCGGCGATGTCCTCGAACACCGGCACCGCCTGATCCGGGTGCGGCACCCAGAACATCAGGTACATGAAGAACGACACGGCCACGCCGCCCGCGCCGAGCGAGGCGAGGAAGTAGAGCGGCGAGTAGGTGTCGGCGGGTTTTCTGACAAGCTCCGTCATCGGTGACGTCCTTTCGCATTCCGACTTTGGAATGTTTATATACATGCCGAAACTGGAATGTAAAGTCCGGATCTCCGTCCGCGCCTGAACGAAATGTTAACCCTGCGGCAGGATCCTCCCCCTGATGTGCCGCACACCTGCCTTTCTCGCCGTGTCGATGCTGCTCGCCGCCTGCGACACGGCCGGCCGCGGCTACATGGGGCTCCCGCCCGTCCGGGCGGAGGCCGGGGGGCATGTCTTCGATATCCGCCAGCGTGGCGACGCGGCCGAGGCGGTGCGCCGCAACGCCGCATGGCTGCCCCCCTTCGACGAGGTCGCGCGCGCGGCAGAGGCCGCGATCGAGCGGGTCACCGGCTGCGACGCGACCGAGGTGCGTGGCGATCCCTCGCTGCTGCGCGCCGATCTCGACTGCCCGGAGTGATCCGCGTCAGTCGAGCGGCTTTTCCATGAAGACGCTGGAGGCATTCGCGGCGTAGTCGCCGAAGGGCCCGCACCGGACGAAGCCTTCCGCCTCGTAGAGCGCGATCGCCTCGGCCAGCGTGTCGCCGGTTTCCAGCCGCAGGCAGGGCAGATCGAGATGCCGCGCCTCGAGCTCCAGCCGCGCGAGGATGCGCCGCGCGACGCCCTGCCCGCGTGCGAAGGGGACGACGTACATCGCCTTTACCTCTCCGTAGCCCTGCCGCTGCGCCAGCGCGCCGCAGCCGAGCGCGGTGTCGTACTCGCGCGCCACGAAGAAGCGGATGTCGGGTGCGCGCAGGCCCTCCGGCGTGAGGAAGTGATTCTCCTCCGGCGGAAAAAGCGCGCGCATCGTCGACTGCGCGGCCTCGATCAAGGCGCGGTTCTCCGGCTCGCGCGGGTCGCCCGGTTCCACGATGATGCCCATGCCGCCCTCCTGCATCCCGATATCCCCCGGTGTCGCCCGCGTCGCCCCGTCCGTCAAGCGGCCAGCGATATCTTGTGGATGGATGCCCTCAGTCACCCCATATCCTGCGGCCTTCGATTGACAGCATCGCGCCCGCGCCCCAGTCTCGCGCCTGTAGCGGAATCAGGGAACCGGCCGTGCGCTTCAGCCGCCTGCGACTTTCGGGCTTCAAGAGCTTCGTCGATCCGACGGAACTCGTCATCGGCGACGGGCTGACCGGCGTCGTGGGCCCGAACGGCTGCGGCAAGTCCAACCTGCTGGAGGCGCTGCGCTGGGTCATGGGCGAGACGCGGCCGAAGGCGATGCGCGGCGGCGGCATGGAGGACGTGATCTTCGCGGGCACCGCGCGCCGCCCGGCGAAAAGCTTCGCGGAGGTCGCGCTCACCCTCGACAATTCCGAGCGGCTCGCGCCCGCGGGCTTCAACGACGACGACGTGCTGGAAATCACCCGCCGCATCACGCGCGACGTGGGCTCGGCCTACAAGGTGGGCGGCAAGGACGTGCGCGCGCGCGACGTGCAGATGCTCTTCGCCGATGCCTCCACCGGTGCGCATTCCCCCGCGCTCGTCCGGCAGGGCCAGATCGCGGAGCTCATCAACGCCAAGCCCGCCGCGCGGCGCCGCATCCTGGAGGAGGCCGCCGGCATCTCGGGCCTCTACCAGCGCCGGCACGAGGCGGAGCTGAAGCTCAAGGGCACCGAATCGAACCTCGCCCGCGTCGAGGACGTGATTGACCAGCTCGCCCAGCAACTCGGGCAGCTCGCGCGGCAGGCGAAGCAGGCGGCGCGCTACCGCGAGATCGCGGAAGCGCTGCGCCGGGCGGAGGGGAGCCTGCTCTTCGTGCGCTGGCGCGAGGCCGACACCGCGCGCGCCGCGGCCGGGGCCGCGCTGCGCGAGGCGCGCGCCGCCACCGCCGCCGCCGAGCGTGGCGCGCGCGAGGCGACGGAGGCGCGGGAGGCCGCCGACGCCGCTCTGCCACCCCTGCGCGAGGAAGAGGCGATCGCCGCCGCCGTCCTCCAGCGCCAGGAGGTCGAGCGCGCCACCCTCGCGCAGGAGGAGGACCGCGCGCGCGAGACGATCCGCGCGCTCGACGCGCGCCTCGCGCAACTCGGCCGCGACCGCGACCGCGAGGCACAGCTCACCGGCGACGCGGGCGAGACCATCCGCGCGCTGGAGGCCGAGGCCGAGGAGCTCGCCACCGCGGGCGAGGGGCACGAGGCCCGCGTCGCCGAGGCCGCCGCGGCGGCCGAGGCGGCGGCCGCGACGCTCGCCACCCGCGAGGAGGAGCTCGACGCCGCGAACGAGGCCGCCGCCCGCCTCGCCGCGCGCCATCAGGCCGCCGAGCGACAGGTAGAGGACGCGCGCAAGACGCTCGAGCGCAACGAGGGCGAGGCCGCGCGCGCCCGCCGCGAAGCCGAGGACTACGCCGCCCGCCTCGCGCGGGCCGACGCCGACCTCGCCGCCGCGCGCGAGACCGCGAGCGCCGCCGAGGCGGCCGCCGCCCGGGCCGAGGAGGCCCTGCAGGCGGCCGACGCGGCCCGGGGCACTGCGCAGGCCGAGGAGGCCGAGGCGCGCGCCGACCGCTCCGCTGCCGAGGGCGAGGCCAGTGCGCTGGAGGCCGAGCACGCCGCGCTTGCCCGCGTGGTGGAGCGCGACACCGATGCGTCCGGCGCGATCATCGACCGGCTGCAGGTCGAAGAGGGCTTCGAGGCGGCGCTCGGCGCGGCGCTTTCCGAGGATCTGCGCGCGCCCGAACTCGCGCCCGAACCCGCGCCCGACGGCGCATCCGGCTGGCGTGCGCTGCCGCCCTACGATGCGGCCCCGCCGCTGCCGGAGGGCGCCGCGCCGCTCGCCGGACATGTCGGCGCGCCCGAGGCGCTCGCGCGGCGGTTGGGTCAGATCGGCGTCGTCGATCCGGAGGCCGGCGCGGCCCTGCAGCCCGCGCTCCGCCCCGGCCAGCGCCTTGTCAGCCGGGCGGGCGATCTCTGGCGCTGGGACGGGTTCACCGCGCGGGCGGGCGACGCGCAGAGCGCCGCGGCGCTGCGCCTGCAGCAACTCAACCGGCTCGAGGCGCTCGGCGCCGAGATTGCGCGCGCCCGCGCCCGCGCCGGGACCGCGCAGGCCGCGCATGACGCCTGTGCCGCGCGGCTTCAGGCGCTGACGCAGGCCGACGCCGAGGCGCGCACCGCCCGCCGCCGCGCCGACGCCGAACAGGCGGAGGCGGCGCGCGCGCTCAGCAAGGCGGAGGCCGAGCGCAACCTCGCCGAAGGGCGCCTCGAGAGCCTGCGCCTCGCGCAGACGCGCCACGACGAGGAGGCCGAGGCCGCCCGCACCCGCCTCAAGGAGGCCGAGGCCGCGCGCGACGCGCTCGACGACCCCGCGGAGGGCCGTGCCGAGGTGGAGAGGCTGCGCGAAGCGGTGGAGGCCGCGCGGGCCGAGACGACGGCCCGGCGCGGGGCACGCGACACGCTGGAGCGCGAGGGCGCGGCGCGGGAGGCGCGGGCGCAGGCGCTCGCCAGGGAGCTTGACGGCTGGCGCGGACGGCTTGCGACGGCCGATCAGCGCGCCGCGGAGCTCGCCGAGCGGATCGCCGCCGCCGAGGCCGAGCGCGCCGAGGCCGCCGGCCGGCCCGACGCGCTCGCCGCGCAGCGCGGGGAGCTCGCCGAGGCGATCCGGGTGGCGGAGGCGCGGCGCGACGCCGCCGCCGAGG
>NZ_JAWLFS010000187.1:0-6071 GCF_041685465.1 Rhodosalinus sp.
TCCGCCGGTGCGCGTCACGCGCGATCCGCCCCGTCGCGGTTGGCGATCCAGCGGCACTGATAGGGGGCGAGGCGGATCGGCGCGCCGGCGGGCGTGATCGCCTCGCCCGAGAGCAGATCGCACCAGTCCTCCCCGTCGATCAGGTTGACCGCCGAGGGTGCGATCTCAACCGGCTCGTGGCTCACGTTGTGCAGCGCGAAGATCGACTGCCCCCGGTCGAGGCTCTGCCGCCAGAGGCCGAACACCCGGTCGTCGAGCTGAAGCGTGAACTGCGTGGCGTTCGGGTGAAAACCGGGCTGGCGCCCGCGCACGGCCATGCGGGCATGGATCCCGGCGAGCGCGCGGGCCTGCGGCGACGCCGGGTCGTCGAGCCGCGCCTGAAGCTCGGGATAATCCCAGCGGTGGCGGTTGATCGCCCGGGCGATGCCGGTCTTTTCCACGCCCGCGTGATCGTTCGGCGTGGCCAGCAGGGCATGGATGTAGAAGGCCGGGATTCCCTCCAGCGCCATGACGATCGTCTGCGAGCAGAGGAACCGCGCCATGTGGTGCTCCGTGCGCCCGTCGCAGGTGGCGCCCAGCGCGTCGAACCATGTCACGTTGAGCTCGTAGGGCGTCTCGCGTCCGCCGGGGGCCGTGCGCATCGAGACGTGCCCGCCCTGCCCGGCCACGCAGTCGATCATGCGCGCGGCCTCCTCGGGCGGCAGGATGCCCTCGGCGGGCCGCATCCCGATTCCGTCGTGGCTCGCCGAGAAGTTGAGGTAGGCGCAGCCCATCTGCGCCGGCGGCATCCCCTGCTGCCAGCGGATGAGATAGCGCGCGGTCCCGGATTGCAGCGCGTGCAGAAGGAGCGGCGGCAGCGAGAAGTTGTAGACGACATGCGCCTCGTTGCCGTTGCCGAAGTAGCTCAGGTTCTCGGCCTTCGGCACGTTCGTCTCGGTCACGAGGATCACCGGCTCGACCGCGTAGTCGCAGAGCAGCCGCATCAGCCGCACGATGGCATGCGTCTCGGGCAGGTGGATGCAGGGCGTGCCGATCACCTTCCAGAGGAAGGCCACCGCGTCGAGGCGCAGGATACGCACCCCGTTGTCGATGTGCAGCCGCATGATCCGCAGGAACTCCAGCAGCACTTCCGGATTCCGGAAGTCGAGGTCCACCTGGTCGTGGCTGAAGGTGCACCAGACATGCGCCGCCCCCTCCGCCGTCTCGACCCGCCGCAGGAGCGGATGGGTCCGCGGGCGCACCACGCCGCTCAGGTCGGCCTCCGGGTCCGCCTCCATGAAGAAGCGGTCGTAGGGCGCGTGGCCCTGCAGGTAGGCGGTGAACCACGGTCCCTGGCTCGAGACGTGGTTGAGCACCAGATCCGACATGAGCTTGAACTCCTCGCCGATGCGGCGGATGTCGGACCAGTCCCCGAGGCTCGGGTTCACGGCGCGGTAGTCCGTCACCGCGAAGCCGTCGTCGGAGGTGAAGGGGAAAAAGGGCAGGATGTGCACCCCGTCCACCGTGCCCCTCAGGTTGCGGTGCAGGAAATCGCGCAGCAGGTCGAGCGGCTTGTGCACCCCGTCCACGATCGAGTTGCCGTAGGTGATCAGGAGCGCGTCGCGCTCGGACCAGAAGTCGTTGGACGGCCGGCGCGCGCGGCGGCGGCGCGGCCGGTCCTCGGGCCAGAAGGCCGCGCAGATCTGCGCGGCCATCTCGGCGCCATCGGTCTGCGGATAGATCGCGGCGATCAGGTCGTGAAGTCGCGCGTCGAAACTCGATGCCATCTGCGGTGCCGTCCCTCGAACCCGGGTCACAGCATAATCCGTGCACGCGCAGGCCCAAGCCCCCGCGGTGGATTTCAGGCCAGCGGTCCGGCGGTCTGCTGAAAAAGCGGGTGGCACGACTGGATGCCGGCCTGCCCGGACCCGGCGCCTCGCACAGGAGGGACCGGACCCGACGGGGCCGCTGCCCCCCGGGCCTCAGCCGCGCTGGCGGCTCCGCTCGTCGAGCAGGCGTTCCAGCGCCGGGGCGTCGGGGAACTCGCCGTCGAGCGCCTGCCCGAGGATCTGGCCCCAGTCGGGCGGCGGCGGGGTGTCCCGGGGCTCGGTCCGCCGCTCCGGACGCTGGTGGTCGGACGTCATCCCTCACCTCCCGGCGACGCGCCCCAAAGCCTGACCGTTTCTGTCAGGCGAGTCAATCCCCCAAGGCGCTCAGGCGCCGGAGGGCCGCGCCTGCCCTGCACCGCGCCGGCCCTGCCACCAGTTCCAGCCGAGGATCACCACCAGCGCGCCGGCGCCCGCGATTTCCATCCGAAGGTCGGGATAGAAGAGGGCCACGGTCGCGGGAACCGCCGCGAGGCGCGAGACCGGGTCCATCGGCGCGAAGAGCCACCCCTCGATCGCCGCGGCGAAGGCCACCAGCGCGAGCACTGCGATGAGCCCGGTCCAGAGCACCACCGGCAGCGGCCCGCCCTGGATGATCTCGGGGTTGTAGACCATGAAGAGCGGGATCAGGTAGAGGCCCTTGGCGAACTTCCACGCCTGCACGGAGGTATCGAGCGGCTTCGCCCCCGCGATGGCCGCGCCCGCGAAGCCCGCGAGCGCGATGGGCGGGGTCACGTTGCTGTCCTGCGAATACCAGAACACCACCAGGTGCGCGATCAGCAGCGGCACGCCGAACTCCTCGGTCAGCGCGGGGCCGACGAGCACGATCAACACGATGTAGGCCGCGGTCACCGGCAGCCCCATGCCGAGCACGAGGCTCGCGAGCAGCACGAGGATCAGCGCGAGCAGCATGTTGCCGCCCGAAAAGGCCACCATCATCGAGGAGAACTTCAGCCCCAGCCCGGTCAGGCCCACGACGCCGACGATGATCCCCGCCACCGCGCAGGCCATGCTGACCGCGACCGCGTTGCGCGCGCCGAGCGCCAGCGCGCCGAGGATCATGCGCACGCCGCCCGCGAGCGCCGCCTTCACCCGGTCGATCGAGGCGGGCTTGCCCGCCCGCGGCTCGAAAACGAAGATGTCGAGGCAGGCGCGCAGCCCCGCCACGCCGATCACCGTCAGGATCGCCCAGAAGCCCACCCGCATCGGCGAGAGGTTGTTGACCAGCAGCCAGACCAGCAGGAAGAGCGGAATGATGAACTGCCAGCCGTCGGCCATGACGCGCGCGAATTTCGGCAGTTCGTCCTGCGGCACGCCCTCCATCCCGCGCTTCATCGCCACGATGTGCACGAAGAGATAGACGGTCCCGAGGTAAAGCACCGCCGGGAAGATCGAGAGCACGACGATGTCGATGTAGGGAATGCGCGTGTATTCCGAGATCAGGAAGGCGCCCGCCCCCATCAAGGGCGGCGTGATCTGCCCGCCGGTCGAGGCCGCGGCCTCGATGCCGCCCGCCTGCGCCGGGCGGTAGCCGAGCCGCTTCATCAGCGGGATCGTGAAGGCGCCCGTGGTGACCACATTGGCAATGGCCGAGCCCGAGATCGAGCCCATGCCGGCCGACGCCAGCACCGCCGCCTTCGCCGGCCCGCCCGGCCGCTTGCCGGTGGCGGCATAGGCGAGGTCGATGAAGAACTTGCCCGCGCCGGTCACTTCGAGGAAAGCGCCGAACAGGACGAAGATGAAGACATAGGTCGCCGCGACCCCCAGCGGCAGGCCGAAGATACCCTCCTGCCCGAGGTAGAGCTGGCCCACCAGCCGCTCGAGCGAAGCGCCCCGGTGCTCCATGATGCCGGGCAGCCACTCGCCCAGCCACGGCAGCTCGCCCCGCGCGCCCGCGAGCGCGTAGAGGATCGCGACCAGCCCGATCACCGTCATGCCGAGGCCGACGGCGCGGCGGCAGCCCTCCAGCACGGTGACCGTGGCGAGGATGCCCATCCAGATGTCGGTCTGGCTCCAGAAACCGGCGCGGTTGATGATCGCGTCGAGGTTCCAGGCGATGTAGCCGCCCGAGGCCGCGCCCGCGGCGAGGAACACCGCGTCCACCGCCCAGCCGAAGGGCCCGCGCGGCCGCTCGATCCCGGTCACGGGGTAGATCAGGAAAGCAAGGACGAGGATGAAGCTCAGGTGGATCGTGCGCTGGTAGAACAGGCCCAGCGGCTCGACCCCCGCGCCGTAGAGCTGAAAGAGCGAGAGCGCGATGCCGACCGCGAACACGGCGAGCGTGACAGCCCAAGGCTG
This sequence comes from Rhodosalinus sp., assembly GCF_041685465.1. Taxonomy (NCBI): domain Bacteria; kingdom Pseudomonadati; phylum Pseudomonadota; class Alphaproteobacteria; order Rhodobacterales; family Paracoccaceae; genus Rhodosalinus; species Rhodosalinus sp. Next base: position 4,164 of record NZ_JAWLFS010000187.1, read on the forward strand.
ACGCCCCATGGGCGGGATCAGCGGGCCGCCCGGCGCGCCAGGGGGCATGCCTGCCCCGTCCCTCGCGCCCGGGGGCGCGCCTGCCGGTGCGCTCTCTGTCATCGGTTCACTCCGGTGTCAGGACGATCCGGACGCGCTGCCCCGCCGCCCGGCGCGACAGGCGGACGTGCCGCCCGCCGACGGTCAGGCGGTGATCCGTGGATGGCCGGCCGATCCGCACGGGCAGCGCGTTCCCCTCGATCGCGTCGTCGATGTTTTCCAGCCAATAGCCGCCCCGGGGCGCGCTGACCAGCCTTCCGCCGCGCCCTTCGACCTCGCCCAGGCCGGCGGCGAAATCATGCAGGTAGGAGCGGGCGAGGATCATGCGGCCGGCGCGGTTGACGAAGCAGTCGGCGACGGCCCCGCCGGTCACCGAGTGGTTCCAGGTCAGGCACCATTCCGCGCCCTCGGGCGCACGGTCGGTCAGCAGCACGGTACCATCCGCCGTTTCCACCGTGAGCGTGCCCGCGGCCGGCGCGCTCGCCCACAGGACAAGGGCGGCCGCGAACGGCCGCCCGGCCCGAAGGCCCATCAGGGCTGCAGGCGGTCGGGGATCTCGGCCCCGGTTTCCTCGTAGTAGCGCAGCGCGCCGGGATGCATCGGGATCGGCGTCGCGCCGAGCGAGAATTCCACCGTGGTGTCGTTCGCCGCCGGGTGCACCGCGATCAGGTCGTCCACGTTCTCGAACATGTTCATGACGACCTGGTAGGCGAGCTCTTCGTCCATGTCGGCGTGCACGACGAGGACGTTCGGAACCGCGATCGTCGAGACCGGCGCCTCGACGCCCTCGTAGATTCCCTCGCGCAGGGTGTAGGGCGCGAAGGTGCCGTGCTGGTCGATGCCGGCCTGCACCTCCTCCTCGGTCAGCGGCACGAGACGGATGTCGCGCGTCGCCGCGAGATTCATGATCGAGGAGGTCGGCGGCCCGACGGACCAGAAGCCGGCGTCGATGTCGCCGTCGCGCAGGGCATCGGCGGTCTCGTTGAAGTTCAGCCGCTGCGCGTCGATGTCGTCGTAGGTGATGCCGTTCGCCTCGAGGATGCGCCCGGCGTTCACCTCGGTGCCGGACCCCGGCGCGCCGACCGAGACGCGCTTGCCCTCCAGGTCCGAAAGGCCCTCGATATCGCTGTCGGCGAGCGTGACGATCTGGATCGCGTTCGGGTAGATCGAGCCGAGCGCGCGGGCATCCACCGCCCGGCCCTCGAACTGGCCGTTGCCCTCGTAGGCGTCGACGACCGTGTCGGCGAGCGCGATGGCGAGGTCGCTGTCCCCGCGCGAGATCAGCGCCATGTTCTCCACCGAGGCGCCGGTCACTTCCGCCGAGGCCGAGGCGCCGTCGATGTGGTTGCCGATCAGCTCGGCGAGGCCGCCGCCGTAGGGGTAGTAGGTACCGCCGGTGCCGCCCGTGGCGATCGACAGGTCCTGCGCTCCGGCAGGGACTGCCATCACCGTGGCGGCCGCCGCGGCGAGAATGACGTGCTTCATGGAATCCTCCCTCGTTTCGGGCCGGCCGCGCGGACATGCGTCGGCCCACCGGTTACTGCCGCCTAGATCAGGGCGCGCGCGCGCCGATGTCAAGCGCGCCGGCCGGGGCGCGCTTGCCGCGATGCGGATTCGGCCGGTCGGATGATGGCACGGGCGGGTCGGCTCCGGCCCGGTCCGCACGGAGGCACGCGCCCATGCAGCCGGCAGAGCGGGGAAATCCTGCGCGGCCCGGGCGAAAGCGGGCGGCGTGGACATCCGGCAGCGGACCCGCCGGGCTGGGTGTAGGAAAGTGATCCGGCGACCCGTCCGGAAGGATCGCGTGTCGATGCGGCGCCGCCCGTCAGCTGCGGCGCGACGTGACGCCCCTGCGCCGCCGCGCAGGGG
>NZ_JAWLFS010000009.1:0-24729 GCF_041685465.1 Rhodosalinus sp.
GAAGGTCGTCGCCACCACCATGCCGCTCGATCCCGCGACGAGCGACTCGAGATCGGAGGAGAGCGAGGCCTCCGACCGGCCCGGCCGTTCGACGAAAACATTCGTGGAATCGCAGATCAGCGCCTGCACCCCCGGCTTCGCCGCCTCTTCCCATGCGCCGGGGTCGAAGGGTTCGCCCACCACGGGCGTGACGTCGATCTTGAAGTCCGCCGTGTGCACGATCCGGCCCGCGGGCGTGTCGATGACCATGCCGGCGCTTTCCGGGATCGAGTGCGAGACCGGCAGGAAGCCCACCCGGAACGGCCCGGCCTCGACCATTTCGGGCATCGGCTCTGCGATGGAGACGCGCGCCGGGTCCTGCCCGTGCTCCTCCATCTTGAGCCGGGCGAGATGGCCGGTGAAGGCACGCGCGTAGACCTGCGGCGCCCCGAGGCGGGCGTGCAGATGGCCGAGGGCGCCGACGTGGTCCTCGTGCCCATGGGTGATGAAGACGGCCTCCAGCCGCTCGCGGTTCGCCTCGAGCCACCCGATATCGGGAAAGATCAGGTCCACGCCGGGCGAGCTGTCCATGTCGGGAAAGGTCACGCCGAGATCGACGAGGATCAGCCTTTCCCTGCCCTTCGGGCCGTAGCCGAAGACATAGGCGTTCATCCCGACCTCGCCGGCGCCGCCGAGCGGCAGGTAGATCAGACGGTCGTTCATCGTGCCCGAGCCTCCTCTTTCTTGTTGTGCGCATGGATCACGGTCAGCCCGTGCATCGTCAGGTCGTCGTCGAAGTGATCGAAAAGCGTCTCCGCCTGCTGGAAGAGCGGCGCGAGCCCGCCGGTCGCCACGACTTTCATGGCGCGGTCGCGCTCGCCCCGGATGCGGTCGCAGATCTCGCGGATGAGGCCGATGTAGCCCCAGAAGATCCCCGACTGCATGCAGGCGACGGTATTGGTGCCCACCACGCGCTGCGGGCGGGAAATATCGACATGCGGCAGCGCGGCGGCGGCATCGTGCAGCGCCGCGAGCGAGAGGTTGACCCCCGGCGCGATCACGCCACCCACGTAGGCGCCGTCGACGTCCACCACGTCGAAGGTGGTGGCGGTGCCGAAGTCCACCACGATCAGGTCGCCGCCGTAACGGTCGTGCCCGGCGACCGTGTTCACCAGCCGGTCCGGCCCCACCTGTGTGCCCGGATCGACGCGCACGTCCACCGGCAGCGAACAGTCCTCCCGCCCCACGACGAGCGGGCGCGTGTGAAAGTAGCGGTCGGCGAGGACGCGCAGGTTGAACACCACCCGCGGCACGGTGGAGGAGACGACGACATCCGTGATGTCGCGCTCGATCTTCTGGAAGGCCTTCAGCGTCGAGAGCCAGACGTAATACTCGTCCGCCGTGCGCTGCGGCTGCGTCGCCATGCGCCAGGTCGCCACGAAATGGTCCTCGTCCCAGATCGAGAAGACGGTGTTCGTGTTGCCGCAATCAACCGCGAGCAGCATGCGCCTCTCCCCCGGCAAGGAATATCTCGGCCGCGGCGATGGCCTGCCGGCCTGCGGGCGTGGCGAGGATCAGCCGCCCATGGTCGTCCAGCGTCTCGAAGCGGCCCGTCACCTCATGCGTGCCCATGCGTGCGGTCACGGTTTCGCCCAGCCGCGCCGCGCGATCGAGCCAGGCGGTGCGGATCGGCGCGAAGCCGTAGGTCGCAAAGCTCCGCGACCGCGCGTCGAAGGCGCGGGCGAGCGGCGTTAGAAACGCGTCCGGCGGCATTTCGGCGCCGAGCCCTTCGGCAAGCGAAACGGGCGCCACCGCCCCCGGTTCCAGCGTCGCGGGCTCCGGCGCGTGGCGCAGGTTGACGCCGATCCCGATGGCGAGATGCGCGGGCGCCACCGTCTCGAGCAGGATGCCGGCGAGCTTGCGGCCGTGCAGCAGCACGTCGTTCGGCCACTTGAGCGCAAAGGCCTCCGGCCGGCCCGTGACATCGGCGCAGGCGTCGAAGAGCGCGAGCGCGGCGACGAAGGACATGAGTGCCGCACGCTCCGGCTCCGGCGCCGGCATAAGCAGCGTCGCGGCAAGGTTGCCCGGCGGATCGGCCCAGGCCCGGCCGCGCCGCCCGCGCCCCGCGGTCTGCCGGCGCGCCATGATCCAGAGCGGACCGGGCGCATCGCCTGCGCGGGCGGCGGCCTCGGCCATGGTGGAGGGCGCTTCGTCGAGGATCGCGCGCCCTACCCCTGCGGGCCAGCCCGCGGGCGCGGCGCTAGCGGACAAGCGCCGTCGCGGCGGCGGCCGCCGCGCCCTCGATCCCGAAGAGATTGACGACGCCGACCAGCATCACCACCGCCGCGGCCATGAGCGCGCCCCAGAGGACGACGCCGCCCCCGGCCTCGACCGGCTCGGCCTGCTCCTCGCCGAAATACATGAAGTAGACGATGCGCAGGTAATAGTAGGCGCCGATCACGCTCGCCAGCACGCCGCCGACGGCGAGCCAGATCAGCCCGCCCTCGTAGGCCGCGCGCAGCACGTAGAGCTTGGCGAAGAAGCCGAGGAAGGGCGGCACGCCCGCGAGGCTGAAGAGGAGCACCAGCATCGCCATGGCGCGGCCCGGCTGATGACGCGCATACATCCGGAGCGCCGCGATCTCGACCACCGGTGCCCCGCCGCGCTCCATCGAGAGGATGAAGGCGAAGGTGCCGATGCTCATCGCCACGTAGATCGCGAGGTAAACGAGCATCGCCTGCACGCCGAAGGCCGTCCCCGCCGCGAGCCCCATGAGCGCGTAGCCCATGTGCGCGATCGAGGAATAGGCCATCAGCCGCTTGATGTTCGTCTGCCCGATCGCCGCGATGGAGCCGACGAACATCGACAGAAGCGCGAGAACGGCGACCACCTGCTGCCAGTCGGCGACCACGCCGCCGAAGGCGTCGTGCAGCACGCGCGCGAAAAGCGCCATGGCCGCGATCTTGGGCGCGGTGGAGAGGAACGCGGTGACCGGGGTCGGCGCGCCCTCGTAGACATCCGGTGTCCACATGTGGAAGGGCACCGCCGAGACCTTGAAGGCGAGGCCGGAGGCCACCAGCACGAGCCCGATCAGCAGCCCGATCTCGGCCCGCCCGTCGCCCGCCGCGGCGAAGATGCCGGTGAAGAGGGTCGTCCCCGCGTAGCCGTAGACGAGCGAGGCGCCGTAGAGCAGCAGCCCCGAGGAGAGCGCACCGAGGATGAAGTACTTGAGCCCCGCCTCGGTCGATTTCGCGCTGTCGCGCCGGAAGGCCGCGAGCACGTAAAGCGCGAGCGACTGCAGCTCCAGCCCGAGGTAGAGCGACATCAGATCGCCGGCGGAGACCATGACCATCATGCCCACGACCGACAGGGCGACGAGCAGCGGATACTCGAACCGGAGAAGCCCCCGACGCTGCATGTAGTCCTGACTGATGGCAAGGACGGCGGCCGCCGACAGGAGGAGCGCCGCCTTGGTGAAGCGCGAGAAGCCGTCGACGACCACGAGACCGCCGAAGGCCTCCTCCGCGCCGGGGCCGCGCGTGGCGATCCACGCGGCGAGCGCCACGAAGACCGCCGCGGTGGCCCAGGTGATCTGCGGCGCAAGCGCGTCCTCGGTCGTGTAGACCGCGCCGAGCAGCGCCGCGATGGCATAGAGGGCGAGCACGATTTCCGGCGCGAGAAGGGCGAGGTCCTGAGCGGTCATTGCGCGGCCTCCTCTGCCGCTGCCACCATGCTGGCGGCGTCGTGCTGCGCGAGCGCGGTATCGTAGCCCTCGACGAGCGCGGCGACCGACGGCCCGATGATGTCGGTCACGAGCGCCGGATAGACGCCGAGCAGCAGCGTCATCACGACGAAGGGCGCGAAGATCGCCTTTTCCCGGCGGTCCATGTCGGTGATCGACTTGAGGCTCGCCTTGATCAGGTCGCCGAGCACCACCCGGCGGTAGAGCCAGAGCGCGTAGGCCGCCGAGAGGATCACGCCCGTCGCCGCGACCGCGGTGACCCAGGTGTTGACCTGGAAGGCGCCCATCATGGTCAGGAACTCGCCGACGAAGCCGCTCGTCCCCGGCAGCCCGACGTTCGCCATGGTGAAGAGCATGAAGACCGCGGCATAGGCCGGCATGCGGTTCACGAGGCCGCCGTAGGCCTCGATCTCGCGGGTGTGCATCCGGTCGTAGATCACGCCCACGCAGAGGAAGAGCGCGCCGGAGATGAAGCCGTGGCTGATCATCTGGAAGATCGCGCCGTCGAGCCCCTGCTGGTTCGCCGCGAAGATACCCATGGTCACGAAGCCCATGTGCGCGACCGAGGAATAGGCGATCAGCTTCTTCATGTCCTCCTGCGCGAGCGCGACGAGGCTCGTGTAGACCACGGCGATCGCGCTGAGCCAGAGGATCAGCGGCGCGATCACGTCGGCGCCCACCGGGAACATCGGCAGGCTGAAGCGCAGGAAGCCGTAGCCCCCCATCTTCAGCAGGATCGCGGCGAGCACCACCGAACCGGCGGTCGGCGCCTGAACGTGCGCGTCCGGCAGCCAGGTGTGCACCGGCCACATCGGCATCTTGACCGCGAAGGAGGCGAAGAAGGCGAGGAACATCAGCGTCTGCGCGCCACCGACGATCCGGAGCCCCCAGAGGTCGAGCGTCTCGGAGGCGAACTGATGGCGCAGGAGCGCCGCGATGTCGGTCGTGCCGGCGTCGACATACATCGCCACCATCGCCACCAGCATCAGCACCGAGCCGAGGAAGGTGTAGAGGAAGAACTTGAAGGCGGCGTAGATCCGTTCCTTCCCGCCCCAGATCCCGATGATCAGGAACATCGGGATCAGCCCCGCCTCGAAGAAGAGGTAGAAGAGCACCAGGTCGAGCGCCACGAAAACGCCGATCATCAGCGTCTCGAGCACGAGGAAGGCGATCATGTATTCCTTCACCCGCTCCGTGACGTGCCAGGAGGCGGCGATCGTCAGCGGCATGATGAAGGTCGTGAGCAGCACGAAGAGCACGCTGATCCCGTCCACGCCCACCTTGTAGGAGAGGCCGAAGATCCATTCCGCCTCTTCCACCATCTGGAAGCCGGTGTCGGACGGGTCGAACTGAAACAGGATGAAGAGCGAGACGAGGAAGGTCGCCGTGGTCGCGATCAGCGCGAGCCAGCGCGCGTTGCTCCTCGCCGCCGCGTCGTCGCCGCGCAGGAAGACGCCGAGGATCAGCGCCGCGATCGCCGGCGTGAAGGTGACGATGGAAATCAGGTTGTCCATCAGCGCGCCCCCCCGGTGAGCGTCACCCAGGTGATCAGCGCGACGATCCCCACCACCATCCAGAAGACGTAGGAAAAGATGTACCCCGTCTGCGCCCGCCCCGCGAGCCGCGTGAGCCAGGGGATCGCGCCCATGGAGACGCCGTTGATGGTCCCGTCGATCACGTCGCCGTCACCCCGCTTCCAGAGCGTGCGGGCCACGCCGCGCGCGGGCCGGACGAAGACGGCGTCGTAGAGCTCGTCGAAATACCACTTGTTCAGCAGGAAGAGGTAGAGGGGCCGCTGGCTCTCGGCGAGGCGCTTCGGGATCGACGGATCGCGGATGTAGAAGAGCCAGGCGAGGCCGAGCCCGATGAGCATGGCGAAGAAGGGACTCACCTTCACCCATTTCGGCACCGCGTGCGCGTCGGCAATCACCGTGTTCCCGGGCGCCATGTAGAGCGCGCCCTCCCCCGGCTCGCCCGCGAAGACGTAGCCGTAGGCATCCTCCCCGGCCTCGGCCTCCGCCTCGGCGTAGGGCATGGCGAAGAACTTCGCCACGCTGTCGGTGTGCCCGAAGAAGGCGTTGTACCAGACCATGCCGGCGAGCACCGAGCCCACGGCGAGCACGCCGAGCGGCACGGTCATCACCGCCGGGCTCTCGTGCGCATGGGCATGCGTCTGCTTGTCGCCGCGCGGCTTGCCCCAGAAGGTCAGGAACATGAGCCGCCAGGAATAGAAGCTCGTCAGGAGCGCCGCGATCACCAGGAGCCAGAAGGGCACGCCGCCCGCGCCGGCATAGGCGCTCTCGATCACCGCGTCCTTGCTCAGGAACCCGGCGAAGCCGATGGGTATGCCGCCCAGCGTGAAGAGCACCGCGGGAATGCCGACGCCCGTGATCGCCAGCGTGCCGATCAGCATGGCCCAGAAGGTGTAGGGAAACTTCGCCCGCAGGCCGCCATAGTTCCGCATGTCCTGCTCGTGATGCATCCCGTGGATGACAGAGCCCGCACCGAGGAAGAGCATCGCCTTGAAGAAGGCATGCGTCAGCAGGTGATACATCGCCACCGGGTAGGCGCCCACGCCCGCGGCGACGAACATGTAGCCCAACTGCGAGCAGGTGGAATAGGCGATCACGCGCTTGATGTCGGTCTGCACGAGGCCGACGGTCGCCGCGAAGAAGGCCGTCGCCGCGCCCAGCCAGGTGACGAAGGTCATGGCGTTGGGCGCGAACTCCATCACCGGCGACATCCGGCAGACGAGGAAGACGCCGGCCGTGACCATCGTCGCGGCATGGATGAGCGCCGAGACCGGCGTCGGCCCCTCCATCGCGTCCGGCAGCCATGTGTGAAGCAGAAGCTGCGCCGACTTCCCCATCGCCCCGATGAAGAGCAGGAATGCCACCAGCTCCGCCGCGTTCCAGCTCCCCCAGAGGAAGCTGATCTGCGTCTCGGCGATGGTCGGCGCGGCGGCGAAGACGTCCTCGAAGCGCACGGAATCCACGAGGAAGAAGATCGCGAAGATCCCGAGCGCGAAGCCGAAATCGCCCACCCGGTTGACCACGAAGGCCTTGATCGCGGCGGCATTGGCCGAGGGCTTGCGGTAATAGAACCCGATCAGCAGGTAGGAGGCGAGGCCCACGCCCTCCCAGCCGAAGAAGAGCTGCACGAGGTTGTCGGCCGTCACCAGCATCAGCATGGCGAAGGTGAAGAGCGAGAGATAGGCGAAGAAGCGCGCCTTGTAGGCCTCGCCCTCGCGGAAATTCTCGTCATGCGCCATGTAGCCGAAGGAATAGAGATGCACGAGCGCCGAGACGGTCGTCACCACGATCAGCATCACCGCCGTCAGCCGGTCGAGCCGGATCGCCCAGTCGGTCGCGAGCGTGCCGCTCTCGATCCAGCGCAGGATCTGGATGGTCTCGGTGGTGCCGTCGAAACTCAGGAACACGATCCACGACAGGAGCGCCGAGAAGACCAGGAGCCCGGTCGCCACCCACATGGCCGCCGTCTCCCCGATCGCCCGCCAGCCGAACCCGGCGATCAGGGCGCCGACGAGCGGCGCGAACAGAAGCAGCGTCTCCATCTCAGTCGGTCTCCTCGCTGTCGCCGCGGCGCGGGCGCCGCAGATCGCGCATCGCGAAATACGCCACGCCGCCGCCCCCGGCGAGAAGGGCGATCACCATGCCGATCCAGTCGAGTCCGTCCATCGGCTCAGCCCTTCATCATGTTGACGTCTTCCACCGCGATCGTGCCGCGGTTGCGGAAGAAGACGACGAGGATGGCGAGCCCGATCGCCGCCTCCGCCGCCGCGACGGTCAGCACGAAGAGCGTGAAGATCTGTCCCACCAGATCGCCGTGATACCAGGAGAAGGCGACGAGGTTGATGTTCACCGAGAGCAGGATGATCTCGACCGACATCAGGAGGATGATGACGTTCTTCCGGTTGAGGAAGAGCCCGAAGATGCCGATGACGAAGAGCGCCGCCGCCACCGTGAGATAATGTTCCAGTCCGATCATTCCGTCCCTCCGGGCCGTTGCCCCCGCCCTCGTGCCCGCGGGTTCAAAGCCCCTGCCCCGGCTTCACGTCCTTGAGTTCCATGGCCTTCCCAGGGTCGCGGTACATCTGCGCCAGCACGTTCTGCCGCTTGACGTCCGCGCGATGGCGCAGCGTCAGCAGGATCGCACCCACCATCGCCACCAGAAGGATCAGGCCCGAGAGCTGGAACAGCAGGAAGTAGCGATCGTAAAGCACCATGCCGAGCGCCTCGGTGTTGTGCCGGTCCGCCGGGATCGGCTGCGCGCGCTGCGCCTCGGCGACCTCGGCCCCCTGCCAGCCGCCGAGCGCGAGGCCCAGCTGCATCAGCAGCACCACCCCGATCAGCAGGGCGAGCGGCATGTAGCGCGCCATCCCCGCCTTGAGCTTCGCGAAATCGACGTCGAGCATCATCACGACGAAAAGGAAAAGCACCGCGACCGCACCCACGTAAACGATGATCATCAGCATCGCCACGAACTCCGCGCCCATCAGAACGAAGAGCCCCGCCGCCGACAGGAACGAGAGGATCAGCCAGAGCACCGAATAGACCGGGTTGCGCGAGATCACCGTGAAAAGCCCGCCGGCCACGCAGCCGAGCGCGAAGAGATAGAAGGCGAAGGCGGCCATGGTCAATTCTCCTCGTCTCCCTCGGCCGTCGGCGCCTCGAGCGCCTCCTGCGCGAGATGCATCGCCCGCGTCATCGCCGGCAACCCGGCGAAGACCGACATCATGCCGATCGCTTCGACGATCTCCTGGCGCGTCGCCCCCGCCTCGACGAGGTGGCGCACCGTCATCCGGATCTGCGCATCGGCCTGCGCCCCCTGCATCGTGAGCCCGGCCAAAGTCAAGAGGAGCCGCGTCCTGGCGTCGAGCCCCTCCCTGTTCCAGGCGTTGCCGAAGGCCAACTCCATCCACTCGCGCGGCATGGTCGGCCACATCGCCTCCAGCGCGCGGGGATTGAAGGGCTCGAACGAGGGATTCACCGTGCGCGCCATCTCCTGCCAGCGCGCCATCATCTCCTCGAGAGGGGTCCGATCGCTCACGCCGCGCCCTCCCCGAACGTAACCCTGCGGCGCGCGCGTGCCGCGCGCACATTCTCTGGCACTTCGTGCGGGCGAGGGGCGCTGCCCCTCGCGCTCCCCGGAGTATTTACACCAAGATGATGGGCGACCCGAGCCGACCCCATCATCTTGGCCGAAATACTCCGGGGGTGAATTGGCCGAAGGCCAAGAGGGGGCAGCGCCCCCTCCCGCGGCCGCGGTACGCGCGGCATGGTCCGGGCGGCGCGCCGGCTCATCGATAGGGGGCGTCCAGTTCGAGGTTGCGGGCGATCTCCGCCTCCCACCGCTCGCCGTTCTCGAGGAGCTTTTCCTTGTCGTAGTAGAGTTCCTCGCGCGTCTCGGTCGCGAATTCGAAATTCGGGCCCTCGACGATGGCGTCGACCGGGCAGGCCTCCTGGCAGAAGCCGCAGTAGATGCACTTCGTCATGTCGATGTCGTAGCGCGTGGTGCGGCGCGAGCCGTCGGCGCGCGGTTCGGCGTCGATGGTGATCGCCTGCGCGGGACAGATCGCCTCGCAGAGCTTGCAGGCGATGCAGCGCTCCTCGCCGTTGGGGTAGCGGCGCAGCGCGTGCTCGCCGCGGAACCGTGGCGAGAGCGGGCCCTTCTCGTGCGGGTAGTTCACCGTCGCCTTCGGCGCGAAGAAGTAGCGCAGGCCCAGCTTCATCCCCTGCAGGAAATCGGTGAGAAGGAAGTATTTCGCGGCGCGGCCGTAGTCGATCTGCGTCATTTGCCGTCTCCGTCGATGTCGTCGGCGGCCCAGCGGAAGATCGCCGCGGCGATCGCCTGTGCGCGGGGGCCGGCCATCTGGTTGTCCCGCTCCGGGCTCTGGTCGGCAGCCTCGGCCGCGGTGGCGGCGAGCTCCATCATGTCGATGTAGCGGGCGTCGAGGATCGCGGTCTTGAGTTCCTGCATGTCAGCCTCCCACGGACCAGCGGGCATAGATGCCCCAGAACCATTCGAACTTTGCGGCGAAGGCCACGAAGACGACCCAGATCAGGCTCATCGGCAGGAAGACCTTCCAGCCGAGGCGCATGAGCTGGTCGTAGCGGTAGCGCGGCGTCACCGCCTTCACCATGGCGAAGAGGAAGAAGAAGAAGAGCATCTTCGCCAGCATCCAGAGCGCGCCGTCCGGCAGCCCGGGGATGGGCGAGAGCCAGCCGCCGAAGAACAGGAGGCTCATCAGCGCGCACATCAGGAAGACGGCGATGTATTCGCCGGCCATGAAGAGCAGGAAGGGCGTCGAGGAGTACTCCACCTGGTAGCCGGCGACGAGTTCCGATTCCGCCTCCGGCAGGTCGAAGGGCGGGCGGTTCGTCTCGGCGAGCGCGGAGATGAAGAAGAGCGCCACCATCGGCAGATGCGGCAGCCAGTACCAGCCGAAGAAATGCGCCGCGCTGTCCTGTGCGCCCACGATGGCGCCGAAGTTCATCGAGCCGGTCGAGAGGATCACGCCGATGATGACGAGGCCGATGGAGACCTCGTAGGAGATCATCTGCGCCGCCGAGCGCAGGCTCCCGAGGAAGGGATACTTCGAGTTCGAGGCCCAGCCGCCCATGATGACGCCGTAGACCTCGAGCGAGGACATGGCGAAGACGTAGAGGATCGCCACGTTGATGTCGGCGAGCACCCAGCTGTCGTTGAACGGAATCACCGCCCAGGCCAGCACGGCGAGCACGAAGCTCGTCATCGGCGCCATGATGAAGACCGGCCGGTCCGCGCCGGCGGGCACGACGACCTCCTTCAGGACGTATTTCAGCGCGTCGGCCACCGTCTGCAGCAGCCCGAAGGCGCCCACGACGTTCGGCCCCCGCCGCATCTGCACCGCCGCCCAGACCTTGCGGTCGGCGTAGACGAGGAACAGCAGCGAGATCATCACGAAGCCGAGGACCGAAAGGCACTGTGCCAATACGATCAGGAAGGTGCCGAGAGGCGTGGCGAAGAAAGCGTCCATCAGGTCCTCATACCGTCGGAATGCCGCGGTCGTCGCAGGCGCCGGCCACCGTCGCCGCGTCGAGCGGGTGGACGCCGCGCGGCAGGGCCGCCGAGATGGTGTAAACCGCATCTGCGGTCGTGGTGCCACCCTCCCGGTCCAGATTCGTGCGCACGTGGCGCGCGAACCCGTAGCCGCGGATCAGCGCGTAGCGGGCCGCGGCGCAGTCCGTGTAGGCACGCAGCGCGTCGGCCGGGGCCTTGCCCGCCATGGCGACCCGGAAGGTCACCAGATCATCGTCCAGAAGCCGCGTCTCCACGCCCAGATACTCCTCTGCCGGTCGCGCGGGCGCCGGATCGACCGGCGCGTCGCCTGCTGTGTCGGCGCAGCCCGCCGCGAGCGCCGCGACGAGCGCGAGCGCCCCGCCCTGCGCCCTCATTGCGCGGCGATGCGCTCCGCCGCGCGCGCCTGCGCCCGGGCCGAGAGATCGGCCATCACCTCGCTCGCCCGCGCGATGGGGTTGGTGAGGTAGAAGTCGCCCAGGGCCAGGCCGAAGGGCGCCTCGGACACCTCGCCCGGCGCCAGAGGCGTCCAGTCGTTCTCCGGCACGCGGTCCACCCTGGCCAGCCACGGCGCCTCGGCCACCAGTTTCTGGCGCAGCTGCGCGAGGCTGTCGTAGGGCAGCTGCGCGCCGGCCTCGGCCGAAACGGCGCGCAGGATCGCCCAGTTCTCCTTGGCGTCTCCCGGCGGGAAGCCCGCGCGCAGCGCGAGCTGCGGGCGGCCTTCGGTGTTGACGAAGAGCGCCTGCTCCTCCGTCCAGGCGGCGCCGGGCAGGATCAGGTCGGCGCGGTGCGCGCCGCGGTCGCCGTGGCTGCCCTGATAGATGACGAAGGGGCCCTCGGGGATGTCGGTCTCGTCCACGCCGAGCGCCCAGATCACATCCGATGTCAGGGCCGCCTCCAGACCGCCCTCGCAGGTCGCGCCCGCATCCATCGCCCCGACGCGGCCGGCGGCGGTGTGCAGGACGAGAAGGCCCGCCTCCATCCGCTCGGCGAGGCGCATGGCGCTCGCGAGCACCGCCTCGCCGTCCGGCCGCCGTAGCGCCGCCTGCCCCACGATGACGAGGCCCGGCCCCTCCGCCGTCTTCGGAAGCTCGGCCTTGCCGTCGGCCAAGCGCGCGAGATCGGCGCCGCCGCGGCCCGCGTGATGCACGTCGAATGTCAGATCCACCGGCTCGCCGATCAGGCTCACCTCGCCGCCGGCGAGCCACGCCTTGCGCAGGCGCGCGTTCAGGACCGGCGCCTCGTTGCGGGGATCGGTGCCGACGAGCACGATGTTGCGCGCGGCATCGATATCCTCGATCGCGGCGGTCCCGACGTAGGCCGAGCGGTTGCCGGCGGGCAGCTTCGCGCCGTCCACCCGGCACTCCGCCACGCCGCCGAGGCTTTCCATCAGCTGGCGCAGCGCGAAGGCCGCCTCTGTGTTGGCGAGATCACCGACGAGGCCCGCCGGGCGTTCCGCCGTGCGGAGCTTTTCGCCCGCGAGCTTCAGCGCCTCGCCCCAGGTGGCGGCGCGCAGCTTGCCGTTCTCGCGGATGTAGGGCCGGTCGAGGCGTTGGCGGCGCAGCCCGTCCCAGACGAAGCGCGTCTTGTCCGAGATCCACTCCTCGTTCACGCCGTCGTGGTTGCGGGGCAGCATGCGCATCACCTCGCGCCCCTTGGTGTCCACGCGGATGCTGGAGCAGAGCGCGTCCATCACGTCGATCGACTCGGTCTTGGTCAGCTCCCAGGGCCGCGCGGTGAAGGCGTAGGGTTTGGAGACCAGCGCGCCCACCGGGCAGAGGTCGATGATGTTGCCCTGCAGGTTCGAATCGAGCGTCTGGCCGAGGTAGCTGGTGATCTCGGCGTCCTCGCCCCGCCCCGTCTGGCCGAGCTCGGGCATCCCCGCCACCTCGGTGATGAAGCGCACGCAGCGCGTGCAGGAGATGCAGCGCGTCATGTGCGTCTCGACCAGCGGGCCGAGGTCCAGATCCTCGACCGCGCGCTTCGGCTCGCGGTAGCGGGAGAAATCCACCCCGTAGGCCATCGCCTGATCCTGCAGGTCGCATTCGCCGCCCTGGTCGCAGATCGGGCAGTCGAGCGGGTGGTTGATGAGCAGGAACTCCATCACCCCCTCGCGCGCCTTTTTCACCATCGGCGAGTTCGTCCGCACCTGCGGCGGCTGGCCCTCCGGCCCCGGACGCAGGTCGCGCACCTGCATCGCGCAGGAGGCGGCGGGCTTCGGCGGGCCGCCCACCACCTCGACGAGGCACATCCGGCAGTTGCCGGCGATCGACAGGCGCTCGTGGTAACAGAAGCGCGGGATCTCGATGCCGGCCTCCTCGCAGGCCTGGATCAGGGTCATGGCCGGATCGACCTCGATCTCCCGGCCGTCGATGACGATCTTGCGCAGTTCGGTCATGATCTCACTTCTCTCTGAGGAGCGCGCCCACGGCGCTGCCCCGTGCGATCTCGTCCCGCCCGAAGGCGCAGAGCTCGGCGGTCACGGACGGGTCGTAGCCACGCTGGCGGACGTAGGCCTCGCCCAGCCGTCGCATCCGCGCCTTCTCGGCCTCGCTCTCCACATAATCTTCGATCTCGGCATCTGAATAGCCGAGGGCTTCGGCCCGACCCCGGAGCGCGTTCAGCCGGCCGTAGGCGCGCAGCCAGCGCGGCGCGATGGCGTCGCAGGTCCGGCGTACCTCGTCGGCGATCGCGATGGCGAGCAGCGCGCCGTCGATCTCCTGCACCTCGCGGAGCGGCGGACGCTCGGAGGCGACGACCGCCGCCCCCACCCCCGGCGGAGCCAGAAGCGCCGCGGCGCAGAGGAGGCCGCGCAGACTCACCACGGGTCGCACGTCCCGGCGAGCGTCACCGCGTCGCCCTCCACCGGCAGCGCCGCCGGGTCGCTGTCCGGGCCGATATCCCAGACGATGTCCGAGGTGCCGAAATTCTCGATGCAGTAGCGCTTGCCCTCGTGCTCGGCGGCGAGCACCGCACCGGCGGGCCCGGCCCCTACCGGCCGGGCGGTCGCGGTGAAGCTCTCGCGCGGGTCACCGGCGGTTGAGGTGGCGCGGTAGACCTCGCCCTCAAAGGCGATCTCGGTTCGCCCGCCGCCGCAGGCCGCGAGGGCCAGCGCGCAGCCGAGCGCGGCGATCTGCAGGACTGGCTTCATGCGCCCACCCTCGAATGCGTCGGCCGATGCACCGGCCCCTTCTCGAACACCGCCATGGAGTCGTGGACATGCAGGCCCGACACCGCCGCGCCGAGGCCCGCGCGGCGCTCGCCGTGGGGGTGATACCAGTGATGCATGTCGTCGGCCAGCTCCGCGAGATACCGGAAGAAATTACCGGACGTGCCGTACCCGCCGCCGTATTTCGGCCAGTAGGCGGTGTGCAGGTCCTCGACGACATAGACACCGTCCGCGGCAAGGCGCGGGAAGAGATGCTCGAAACTTGCCCGGATGTGCTCCATCCTGTGGCTGCCGTCGTCGAGCACCACGTCGAGCCCCCCCATCTCGTCCACCACGGCGTCGAGGAACGCCGGATCGGCCTGCGACCCGATGCGCACCGCGCCCGCGTCGCCGTCGAAGCGCGCACAGTGCGGGCGAACGTCGATGCCGAAGATCACGGCCGCCTCCCCGAGCCAGCGGCGCCACATCCGCAGGCTCCCGCCCTTGGCGACGCCGATCTCGAGAAAGCGCACCGGCGTGCCGCAGAAGCGGCCGAGATACCGGTCGTAGAGGGGAATGTAATGGTGCCACTTGTGCACCACCGGCCCGTCGTTGCCGGCGTAGATCGCCGCCAGCTCGCCGTCGTAGCCGTATTTCCCGCGGATATCGGCGGCGACATCGCCCCCCTCCTCGAAGCGGTACTTCTTCATCGGCGCCCCCGGCCCGCGCTCACTCCGCCGCCACGGCGCTGACGCGGCCCGACTTCTGCGCCTTGATGCGATCCTCGATCTCGTCGCGGAAGTGCCGGATCAGGCCCTGGATCGGCCAGGCCGCGGCGTCGCCGAGGGCGCAGATGGTGTGCCCCTCGACCTGCTTGGTCACGTCGAGCAGCATGTCGACCTCCTCGACCTCGGCCTCGCCGGTCACGAGCCGCTCCATCACGCGCATCATCCAGCCCGCGCCCTCGCGGCAGGGGGTGCACTGGCCGCAGCTTTCGTGCTTGTAGAACTTCGACAGCCGCCAGATCGCCTTGATGATGTCGGTCGACTGATCCATCACGATCACCGCCGCGGTGCCGAGGCCCGAGCGGTTCTCGCGCAGCCAGTCGAAATCCATGATGCCCTCGCGCATCACGGAGCCGGGCAGCAGCGGCACCGACGAGCCGCCGGGGATCACCGCCTTGAGGTTCGACCAGCCGCCGCGCACGCCGCCGCAGTGGCGCTCGATCAGCTCCTCGAAGGGGATCGACATCTCCTCCTCGACGACGCAGGGGTGGTTCACATGCCCCGAAACGGCGAAGACCTTGGTGCCGGTGTTGTTCGCCCGACCGAAGCCCGAGAACCAGTCGGCGCCGCGGCGCAGGACCGTGGGCACCACGGCGATGCTCTCGACGTTGTTCACCGTCGTCGGGCAGCCGTAGAGCCCCGCGCCCGCCGGGAACGGCGGCTTCATGCGCGGCATGCCCTTCTTGCCCTCGAGGCTTTCGAGGAGCGCCGTCTCCTCGCCGCAGATGTAGGCGCCCGCGCCGTGATGCAGGTAGAGGTCGAAGTCCCAGCCCGACCCGGCCGCGTTCCGCCCCAGCAGCCCCGCGTCGTAGCATTCGTCGATCGCGGCCTGCAGAACCTCGCGTTCGCGGATGTATTCGCCGCGAATGTAGATGTAGCAGGCATGCGCCCCCATCGCGAAGGAGGCGATCAGGCAGCCCTCGATCAGCGTGTGCGGATCGTGGCGCATGATCTCGCGGTCCTTGCAGGTGCCGGGCTCGGACTCGTCGGCGTTCACCACCAGGTAGGCGGGCCGCCCGTCCGACTCCTTGGGCATGAAGGACCACTTGAGCCCGGTGGGGAAGCCCGCGCCGCCCCGGCCGCGCAGGCCCGACTTCTTCACTTCCTCGACGATCCCCTCGCGGCCGCGCGCGATGATTTCGGCGGTGCCGTCCCAGTGCCCGCGCGCCTTGGCGCCCGCGAGCGAGCGGTCGTGCATCCCGTAGAGATTGGTGAAGATACGGTCTTCGTCCTTGAGCATTCCCGTTCCTTTCCGCGCCGGCCTCAGCCGTTCCGCCGGCGCCAGAGCCCGATGGCCGCGATGAACGCCCAGAGAAAGGCGCCCATCGTTGCAAGATAGATCAGCATCTCCGCCCGCACAGGGAGGCCGACCGTTCCGGCGAGCCACGGCGCGAGGAGCGCCGCGAGACCCGCAACCGCGATCACCACGGCGATCACGCGGCCCTGTCGCGCGATGGCGCGGCGGCACTCCTCGTCCGGCGTCCGGTCCTGCGGCATCCGCCCTCCGTCGCGGGTCAGCCGCGCTCGCCCGAGGCGAGCGCCCTGGCCTGCGCCACCCAGTCGTCGCGCGTCACCCGGCCCTTGAACCCCTCGAGATTGGCGTCGACCCAGGCGACCTCCTCCGCGCTCCAGCCGGCGATCTGGTCGAAGTGATAGACACCCATGCGGTTGAGAAGCTGTTCGAGCTTCGGGCCGACCCCCTTGATCTGCTTCAGGTCATCCGCGCCGCCCGCGCGCGGTGCGTCGCGCAGGGCCGGCTTGGTGCCCGCGCCGTCATCCTCCGTCGCTTCCGTCTCGGTTTCCGTCTCGCGCGCCGCGGGCGCGGGCGCGGCCGGGGCCTCCGCGCGCGCCTCGGACGCCGCCGCGGCGGGCTTCGGGGCGGGCGCTGGCGCCGGAACGTCGCGCTGCGGTGCCGGGGCCGGCGCCGGCGGCTCCTCTTCCAGCCCCAACTCGCGCTTGCGCTGCGGCGAGAGCTTCTCGATTCCCGTCAACTCGCCCAGCGACTGGCCCTCCCAGGGCATGGCGACGGTACCGCAGAGCTTGCGCTGCAGAAACAACCCGAACCATCCCGCAAAGGCGATCCCGAGGATCAGGGACACGATGAACCACAAGCCCTCCTGCACGCCGATGATCAGCACGCCGAGGCCGGAGACGCCCCCGAACCCCCAACAAACCATCGTGCAGGTCGTGTCGTTATCCGTCTGCGCCATCTCTCGTCCCCCTCAGGTGATGCCGGTTACGTGTTCTGATCGACATCGCCCGTTTTAGCACGACCGGCCTGCCTCGTCTCTCCCCCCTCGGCGAGAAGACGCGCCTGCTCCACCCAGGCGTCGCGGGCGACGCGTCCTTCGGCATCCTCGAGGTGGTAGTCGATCCATGCGATCTCCTCGGCGCCCCAGCCGGCGATCTGATCGAAATGGTGGATGCCGAGCGCCGCGAGCCCTTCGGCGAGCGCGGCGTCGATCCCCTCGATCCGCTGCAGATCGTCCGCCACGCCGCCGCGCGGCGCCTCCAGCCGTGCGGGCGGCGTGCCGGGCGCGACGGCGGCCGGCTCCACATCAGGCTCCGCCGGCCCCTCGGGCGCCGGAGCCGGGTCGCCGGTCGCGGGCTTGCCGCGGCCCTGTACCGGCGCCTCGCGCTTGTCGATGCCGGTGCCGTCCGCCGGATGTCCGGCAGCCAGCACCGGCCCCTCAGGGTCCGGCTCGGCGTCTCCCGGCTCCCGCGAGATATCCCGCCACGGGGTGCGGAGCCCCTCCTCGCTGCCGTCGATGCGCTTGACGGTATCGCCCGCCTCGAGCGCGCGCGCCACGGCGGCGTTCTGCGGCGGACGTCCCTCCGCATGCGCGGCCAGCGTCGTGAGCCCGCCCGCGGGTTCGGAGGCGTAGCGGCCCGTCTGCGACCCGGGCGTCGGCACCTCGCCCGCGGCGAAGGCGTCGAGGATCTCGTTCAGACGCTCGGCGGTGAGGTCCTCGTAATAGTCCTTGCCGATCTGCGCCATCGGCGCGTTCGCGCAGGCGCCGAGGCACTCGACCTCCTCCCAGGAGAACCTGCCGTCCGCGCTGAGTTGATGCGGCTCCCTCGCGATCTTCTCCTTGCAGACGGCCATCAGGTCCTCGGCCCCGCAGATCATGCAGGAGGTCGTGCCGCAGACCTGCACATGCGCGACCGAGCCCACCGGCGCGAGCTGGAACATGAAGTAGAAGGTCGCCACTTCCAGTGCCCGGATATGCGCGAGGCCGAGCATCTCGGCGACGTATTCGATCGCGGGCCGGGTGAGCCAGCCCTCCTGCTCCTGCGCGCGCCAGAGGAGCGGGATGATCGCGCTCGCCTGCCGGCCCTCGGGATACTTGGACATCTGCGCCTTCGCCCATTCGAGATTCTCGGGCGTGAAGGCGAAGCTCTCGGGCTGCTCGTGATGGAGGCGTCGAAGCATGCCTGTTCCTTCGTGTGATCCGCGCCGCTCAGGCGTCCGGGGCGCAGGGGCCGGCGGTCAGACGCACGCCGTCTTCGGGCGTGCGCACCGCGCGCTCCTGCGCGACGCGATAGCGCGAGATATCCATGATCTGCTGCCGGCTGAGCCCGGTCTGGAGCTCGACCGGCTCATAATCCGAGCCGGACTTCAGCGTGCAGCCGACGCTCGCCACCGCGGCGTCATAGGCCGCGCGATCCGCCTCGGTCGTGCCCTCCGGGGGCAGCGTGCAGGCGGCCGCGAGCGGCAGCACGGCAAGGGCCGCGGCAGCGCGCCTCATCGGTCGATCTCTCCGAAGACGACGTCGAGCGTGCCGATGATCGCCGCCACGTCGGCGAGCTGATGGCCGCGGGTGATATGCTCCATCCCCTGCAGGTGCAGGAAGCCCGGCGCGCGCAGCTTCGCGCGGTAGGGCCGGTTGGTGCCGTCGGCCACGAGGTAGACGCCGAACTCGCCCTTGGGCGCCTCGACCGCGGCGTAGACCTCGCCCTCGGGGACATGAAAGCCCTCGGTGTAGAGCTTGAAGTGGTGAATCAGCGCCTCCATCGAGGTCTTCATCTCGGCGCGCTCGGGCGGCGAGATCTTGCCGCGCGCCATGACCTCGCCCGGTCCCTCCTCGCGCAGCTTGGCGATCGCCTGCTGGATGATCTTCACGCTCTCGCGCATCTCCTGCATCCGCACGAGGTAGCGGTCGTAGCAGTCGCCGTTCCTGCCCACCGGGATCTGGAACTCGAACTCGTCGTAGCACTCGTAGGGCTGCGCGCGCCGCAGGTCCCAGGCAAGGCCCGAGCCGCGGACCATCGGCCCCGAGAAGCCCCAGTCGAGGATGTCCTGCTCGGTCACCACAGCGATGTCGACGTTGCGCTGCTTGAAGATGCGGTTCTCGGTCAGCAGCCCGTCGATATCGTCGAGCACGGCGGGGAAGGCCGCCGCCCATTCCTCGATATCGTCGAGAAGCTGGGGCGGCAGGTCCTGATGAACGCCGCCGGGGCGGAAATAGGCCGCGTGCAGCCGCGCCCCGCAGGCGCGCTCGTAGAAGACCATCAGCTTCTCGCGCTCCTCGAAGCCCCAGAGCGGGGGCGTGAGCGCGCCGACATCCATCGCCTGCGTCGTGACGTTGAGAAGGTGGTTCAGCACGCGGCCGATCTCGCAGAAGAGCACGCGGATGAGCTGTCCGCGGCGCGGCACCTCGACGCCGGTGAGCTTCTCGATGGCGAGGCACCAGGCATGCTCCTGGTTCATCGGCGCGACGTAATCGAGCCGGTCGAAATACGGCAGGTTCTGCAGGTAGGTGCGGCTCTCCATCAGCTTCTCGGTGCCGCGGTGCAGAAGCCCGATATGCGGGTCCACCCGCTCGACGACCTCCCCGTCGAGCTCGAGAACGAGACGCAGGACGCCATGCGCCGCAGGGTGTTGCGGCCCGAAGTTGATGTTGAAGTTGCGGATCTGCTGTTCGCCGGTCTCGACGTCGTCGAACCCCTTGGTGCCGTCCATCATGCGCGGCCTCCGTCATCCTTGAACGCCATGATCCACAGGAGCACCAGCGCCCCGAGCGGGATAATCGCGACCAGCGACACCCACGCCGGGATGCCGAAGCGGGGCAGCAGCTTCCAGAAGGGGATCACCACCAGCGCGCCGATGACGACGAGCCAGATCAGACCGCCGCCGCCCATACCGTATCCACCGCCCATCATTGTGCGCCCTCCTCGGACTTTTCGTCGCCCGGCAGGACGTAGTGCGCCCCTTCCCACGGCGACATGAAATCGAACTGGCGGTACTCCTGCACGAGGCTCACCGGCTCGTAGACCACGCGCTTGGCCGTCTCGTCGTAGCGCACTTCGGTGTAGCCCGTGGTCGGAAAGTCCTTGCGCAGCGGGTGCCCGCGAAATCCGTAGTCCGTCAGGATGCGGCGCAGGTCGGGATGGCCCGAAAACAGGATGCCGAACATGTCGAAGACCTCGCGCTCGAACCAGCCGGCCGACGGATGCACCGGCGTGATCGAGGGCAGAAGCTCATCCTCGTCCACCGGCGCGCGCAGGCGGATGCGATGGTTCTGATACATCGAGAGCAGGTGATAGACCACGTCGAAGCGCTTGGGCCGCTCGGGCCAGTCCACCGCGGTGATGTCCACGAGGGTGGAGAACCCGCAACTCGAGTCCCGTTTCAGGAACTCCACGAGCCCCGCCACGCGCGCCGGCGCGACGCTCACGACGAGCTCGCCGCGCTCCACCCTCCATGACAGCACGCAGTCCGGGCGCCGGCTCTCGATATGCGCGCCGAGCTCCTCGAGCGCGGCGGTCTGGGCCTCTGCGGTCATCGGCTCCTCCGGGGTTTCAGCGCGTGATGGTGCCCGTGCGGCGGATCTTGCGCTGCAGCTGCATCACGCCGTAAAGCAGCGCCTCCGCCGTCGGCGGGCAGCCGGGCACGTAGATGTCCACCGGCACGATGCGGTCGCAGCCGCGCACCACCGAATAGCTGTAGTGATAGTATCCCCCGCCGTTGGCGCAGGAGCCCATCGAGATCACGTAGCGCGGCTCCGGCATCTGGTCGTAGACCTTGCGCAGCGCCGGCGCCATCTTGTTCGTCAGCGTGCCGGCCACGATCATCACGTCCGACTGCCGGGGCGAGGCGCGCGGCGCCACGCCGAAGCGCTCGGCGTCGTAGCGCGGCATCGAGGTATGCATCATCTCGACCGCGCAGCAGGCGAGGCCGAAGGTCATCCAGTGCAGCGAGCCGGTGCGCGCCCAGTTGATGAGGTCCTCGGTCGTCGTGACGAGAAAGCCCTTGTCCTGCAGCTCGCGGTTGAGCGTCTGCGTCGCGTGGTCCGTGTCGGGGCCTGCGGCCTCGACCGCGCCGGTCTCGGTGTTCGGCGTCACTGCCATTCCATGGCCCCCTTCTTCCATTCGTAGGCGAAACCCGCGGTCAGCACGGCGATGAAGGCCATCATCGACCAGAAGGCCGCCATCGAGATTTCCGAGAACGCCACCGCCCACGGAAAGAGGAAGGCGATTTCCAGATCGAAGATGATGAACAGGATGGAGACGAGATAGAAGCGCACGTCGAACTTCATCCGCGCGTCGTCGAAGGCGTTGAAGCCGCACTCGTAGGCCGAGACCTTCTCGGGGTCCGGATTGCGCACGGCGAGCACGACCGCCGCGAGGATCAGGATCAGCCCGAGCCCGATCGCCACCGCCAGAAGCAGAAGGATCGGCGCGTATTCCCTGAGCAGGTCGTCCATGAGACGGCTCCTTTCCGGCCTTCGGTGCGCCCGCCGCGCCGGGCCGCGGTGCACCTGAGATACGCTCGCCCCCCGGTCCGGTCAACAGACGCCGCGGCGCGGCATGCCGCGAAGGGCCGGGAAGGACGCGCGGCGCTCGCTGTATGCGGCCGCATGCCGGCAGCGTCAAGCCACCCGTCGGGATCCGCGCGTCGCGTCAGCCCTGCGCCTGCGTCACACCCATGACGTAGCCCGCACACCCCACCATGACCAGTGTCACCGGCCCCCGCACCGCGCGCTCGTCACGCGACCGCGAGACCCGCGCGAGGCCTGCCTCGGCAAGGGTCAGCCCGAGCGCGGCCCAGCCCGTCCAGCGCGGCCAGCCGAGCCCGGGAAACCCGGCCGCGGAGAGGATCGCGAGCGCCTGAAAGACGAGCACCGGGACCGTCGCGGCCGCGAGCAGGCGCGCGCGCAGCGGCAGGGCGCCGGGGTACCGTCCGCCCTGCGTCCACGACCCGAGCGGCACCCCCGCGACCACCGCGATCTCGAAGAAGACGCCGGCAAGGCACCCCAGCGCGTAGAGATGCGCGATCTGCGCGGTCACCCCTCCGGGGCCCAGGCGGGCTTGCGCTTCTCGAAGAAGGCGGCGGTGCCCTCGTCGGCCTCCGCCGTCTCCCAGCGGTCGGCGAGCGCCTCGATCGTCGTGCGGATCATCGCCGCGTCGGGCGGGGTGGAGACGTCGCGGATCAGCGCCTTGGCCGCGGCCACCGCCCCCGGCGCGCAGGCGAGATAGGGCGCGACCTCCCGCTCCACCGCCGCGTCGAGCTCCTCCTCCGGCACCACCCGGGCGAGAAGGCCCAGCCGCTCGGCCTCCTCCGCGCCGAAGACCCGCGCCGACATGAAGACGCGGCGCGCCTTCGCCGCCCCCATGCGCGCGACGACATACGGCCCGATGGTCGCCGGGATGATCCCGAGGCGCGTCTCCGTGAGCCCCATCTTCACCCCCTCGGCGCCGATCGCCACGTCGCAGACCGAGGCGAGGCCGACGCCGCCGCCGAAGGCGTTGCCATGCAGCCGCCCGATCAGCGGCTTGGGCATCCGGTCGAGCGCCAGCAGCATCTCGGCGAGCTTCGTGGCCTCCTTGATGCGCGTCGCGCGGTCGGCCGCCATCTGCTCGCGCATCCAGCCAAGATCGCCGCCGGCGCAGAAGCTCCGGCCCTCGCCCGCGAGCACCACCGCCCGAACCCCCGCGTCCTCGCCGAGGGCGTGCGCCGCCTCCGTCAACTCCGCGATCATGCGCGCGGACATGGCATTGTGCTTTTCCGCCCGCGCGAGGGTGAGCGTCGCCACCCCCCGCGCGTCGGTCCCGATCCGGATCGTCTCGACGTCGTTCATCCCGCGCCCCCAAAATTCTTGCAAGAATTTTGGGCAAGGCGTTTGCAAACGCCTTGCCTCATCCCGCCCGCATCGCGCGGGCCATCGCCGCGGCCTCGTCGAGCACGGCCATGTCGAGCCCCGTCTCGTAACCGAGCGCGGCGAGCCGCGCGGCCACCCGCTCGGTCGCCACGTTGCCGGCCGCCCCCGGCGCGAAGGGGCAGCCACCGAGCCCGCCCGCCGCCGCGTCGAAGACGCGGAGCCCCCTGTCGAGCGCCGCCTCGATATTCTCCAGCGCACGCCCGGCGGTGTCGTGGAAATGCCCGGCGAGCCGCGCCGGCGGCACCACGCCGGCCACCGCCTCCAGCATCGCGACCACCCCCTCCGGCGTGCCCTGCCCGATCGTGTCGCCGAGGCTGATCTCGTAGCAGCCCATGGCATGGAGCGCGCCGGCCACCCGCGCCACCGCCTCGGGCGCCACCGGCCCGTCGTAGGGGCAGTCCGTCACGCAGGAGACGTAGCCGCGCACCGGCAGCCCCGCCCCCCGCGCCGCCTCCACGACGGGGCGGAACCGCGCGAGGCTCTCGGCCACGGTCGCGTTGATGTTGGCCCGCGAGAAGCCCTCCGAGGCGGAGGCGAAGACCGCGATCTCGTCGGCCCGCGCCGCGACCGCGCGCTCGAAGCCGGTCATGTTCGGCGTGAGCGCCGCGTAGGAGACCCCCGGCGCGCGGCGGATGCCGGCCAGCACGGCGCCCGAATCCGCCATCTGCGGCACCCGCTTCGGGCTGACGAAGCTCGCCACCTCGATGCGACGGAAGCCCGCCCGGCTCAGGCAGTCCACGAAGGCGATCTTCGCCTCGGTCGGGATCTCCGCCGTCTCGTTCTGCAGCCCATCGCGCGGGCCCACCTCGAAGACCTCGGCGCGCTCAGCCATTCTCGGCGTCCTCCAACCGGAGGAGCGCCGCACCCGCCTCGACCTGCCCGCCGGGCACGGCGAGGACCTCGGCCACCACCCCGTCGCGCCAGGCGGTCAGCGCATGCTCCATCTTCATCGCCTCCAGCACGGCGAGGCGCTGGCCGGCCTCCACCCTCTCCCCCGCCGCGACGAGCACCTCGCGCAGCAGCCCCGGCATCGGCGCCTCGATCACGTCCGTGCCATGCGCCGCCGCGCCGCGCTCCAGCGGGTCGGCAATGGCGAGAACATGGCCCTGACCATCGAAGACGGTGACGCGCCCCTCGTCCAGATGCGCACCCGCGGCCGGGCGCCCGTCGAACCGCCAGTGCCCGTCGCGCCGCTCGGCGCGGATCTCCCGCCCGTCGAGCTCCAGCACATGCGCCTCCGGTCCCTCGGCGCGGATCTGCACCTCGACCTCGGTCTCGCCGTGACGGAGCGCGACGCGCCGGCGAAGCGGCGCCCAGAGGGTGAAGCCCGTCTCCGGCGCCCGTGCCTCGAGGAGCCCCGCGCAGGCGAGCGCCGCCTCGGCCACCGTCTCGGGCGCGGGGCTCTCCTCCCGCACCAGCGCGCCGCGGTCCCGGTCGATGAGCCCCGTGTCCACGTCGCCCGCCGCGAAGCCCGCGTGCCGCGCGAGCGCGCCGAGAAAGGCGAGGTTCGTCACCGTCCCGGCCACCTGCGTCGCGTCCAGCGCGCGGCGCAGCTTCCTCAGCGCGATGTCGCGGGTGGGACCATGCACCACGAGCTTCGCGATCATCGGGTCGTAATGCGGCGTGATCGCGTCGCCCGCGCGCACGCCGGTGTCCGCGCGCGCACCGTCGGGAAACGCCAGATGCGACAGCCGCCCCGTGGCGGGCAGGAAGCCCTTGGCCACGTCCTCGGCGTAGAGCCGCGCCTCGAAGGCATGACCGGAGAGCGTCAACTCCTCCTGCCGTACCGGCAGCGGCTCGCCCGCCGCCACGCGGAACTGCCATTCCACCAGA
>NZ_JAWLFS010000188.1:0-6044 GCF_041685465.1 Rhodosalinus sp.
GTCTGGGTGTGACCGCGGCGCCCCCGCGCGGGGCGCCGGCGCCGGACATCCGCTGGACACGGCGACCCGCGCGGGGCAGATGGCGCGCATGAACCTCGATGCCCGCTTTCCGGCGATCTCCGACCTGCGCGCCCGCGCCCGGGCCCGTGTGCCGCGTTTCGTCTGGGACTATCTCGACAGCGCGACGGGCGACGAGAGCGTCCCCCGGCGCAACCGCGCGGCGCTGGACGCGGTGCGCTTCTATCCCTCGGTGCTGCACGGCGAGGTCACGCCAGACCTCTCGGCGGAGCTCTTCGGGCATCGCCACCCCCTGCCCTTCGGCGCGGCGCCGCTCGGCATGTCGGGGCTGATCTGGCCGGGCGCGGAGCGCATGATCGCCCGCGCCGCCGCGGCCGAGGGGCTGCCCGCCGGGCTTTCGACGGTGGCGACCCGGCCGCCCGAGGAGATCGGGCCGATCGCCGCGCCGCACGGCTGGTTCCAGCTCTACCCGCCGCGCGACGAAGGCATCCGCGCCGACATGCTGAAGCGCGCGCGCGCGGCGGGGTTCCCGGTGCTCGTGCTCACCGTGGACGTGCCGGTGCCGAGCCGGCGGGAGCGGCAGACGCGCTCGGGGCTGACGATCCCGCCGAAGCTCACGCCGCGGCTGATGGCACAGATGGCCGCGCGCCCGGGCTGGAGCCTCGCCACGGCGCGCGCGGGACTGCCGCGGCTCAGGACGCTCGACCCGTATGTGGAGGGTGCGGGGCGCGGCCTGCCCTCGACGGGGCACGTCGGCTACATGCTGCGCACCTCCCCCGATCTGGACTACCTGCGCTGGCTCCGCGCACACTGGGACGGGCCGCTCGTCGTGAAGGGCGTGCTCCGGGCCGAGGACGCCGCGCTCTGCGAGGCCGAGGGCGTCGACGCGGTCTGGGTCTCGAACCACGCCGGGCGACAGTTCGACGCGGCGCCCGCCACGGCCGAGGCGCTGCCCGCGATCCGCGCGGCGACGCGCCTGCCGCTCGTCTTCGACGGGGGCATCGAGGGCGGGCTCGACATCCTGCGCGCCGTCGCGCTCGGCGCGGATTTCGTGATGCTGGGGCGGGCGTGGCATTATGCCGTCGCCGCGCTCGGCGCCGAGGGGCCGGGGCACCTGATCGACATCCTGCGCAAGGATCTGATCGCCAACATGGGCCAGCTCGGGGCGAGCCGGTTGTCGGATGTGGCCGCGCGGCGCGTCTGAGGCGGCGTTTCGCGCCGTTTACGACCCCGGCGAAACCGCATAGTCAAAGGGCGACGCGACGGAGGGACAGCGCCGATGACGGAATTCCGCAAGATCCTGGTGGCCAACCGGGGCGAGATCGCCATCCGCGTGATGCGCGCCGCCAACGAGATGGGCAAGCGCACGGTCGGCATCTACGCCGAGGAAGACAAGCTCTCGCTGCACCGTTTCAAGGCGGACGAGGCCTATCGCATCGGCGAGGGGCTCGGCCCGGTGCAGGCCTATCTCTCGATCCCCGAGATCATCCGCGTGGCGAAGGCCTGCGGCGCCGACGCGATCCACCCGGGCTACGGCCTCCTGTCGGAGAACCCGGACTTCGTGGAGGCCTGCGCGGCCGCCGGCATCGCCTTCATCGGGCCGCGGGCCGAGACGATGCGCCGGCTCGGCGACAAGGCCAGCGCCCGGCGCGTGGCGATCGAGGCGGGCGTGCCGGTGATCCCGGCGACCGAGGTGCTCGGCGAGGACATGGCGGCGATCCGGACCGAGGCCGCCGCGATCGGCTATCCCCTGATGCTCAAGGCGAGCTGGGGCGGCGGCGGCCGGGGCATGCGGCCGATCCAGTCCGAGGACGAACTGGAGGAGAAGGTCCGCGAGGGCCGCCGCGAGGCCGAGGCCGCCTTCGGCAACGGCGAAGGCTACCTCGAGAAGATGATCCCGCGCGCGCGACACGTGGAGGTGCAGGTCCTCGGCGACCGGCACGGCGCCATCTATCACCTCTTCGAGCGCGACTGCTCCGTGCAGCGGCGCAACCAGAAGGTCGTGGAGCGCGCGCCGGCCCCCTACCTCACCGATGCGCAGCGCGCCGAACTCTGCGAACTCGGCCGCAAGATCGCGGCGCATGTGGGGTATCAGTGCGCGGGCACCGTCGAGTTCCTGATGGACATGGAGACGGGCCGTTTCTACTTCATCGAGGTGAACCCGCGCATCCAGGTCGAGCATACCGTGACCGAGGAGGTCACCGGCATCGACATCGTGCGCGCGCAGATCCTCGTGACCGAGGGCAAGACGCTCTCCGAGGCGACGGGCATGGCGAGCCAGGGCGATATCGCGCTCAACGGCCACGCGCTGCAGACCCGGATCACCACCGAGGACCCGCAGAACAACTTCATCCCCGACTACGGGCGCATCACCGCCTACCGCTCGGCGACCGGCATGGGCATCCGCCTCGACGGCGGCACGGCCTACGCGGGCGGCGTCATCACGCGCTATTACGATTCGCTCCTGGTGAAGGTCACCGCCTGGGCGCCGGCGCCCGAACAGGCGATCGCGCGGATGGATCGCGCGCTGCGCGAGTTCCGCATCCGGGGCGTCGCCACCAACATCGCCTTCGTCGAGAACCTGCTCAAGCACCCGAAGTTCCTCGAGAACGATTACTCGACGCGCTTCATCGACGAGACGCCGGAGCTCTTCGACTTCCCCGAGCGCAAGGACCGCGGCACCAAGGTGCTGACCTACATCGCCGACGTGACGGTGAACGGCCACCCCGAGACCAAGGACCGCCCGCGCCCGCGCGCCGATCTGAAGGCGCCGAAGCCGCCGCGCCTGCGCGCCGAAGAGCCCGCGGCCGGCACGCGCACCCTGCTCGAGGAAAAGGGTCCGCAGGCGGTGGCCGACTGGCTGGCCGCGCAGCCACAGCTTCTGATCACCGACACCACGATGCGCGACGGGCACCAGTCACTGCTGGCCACGCGGATGCGCTCGCTCGACATGATCCGGGTGGCACCGGCCTACGCGCACAACCTGCCGCAGCTTTTCAGCGTCGAATGCTGGGGCGGCGCGACCTTCGACGTCGCCTATCGCTTCCTGCAGGAATGCCCGTGGCAGCGGCTGCGCGACCTGCGCGCGGCCATGCCCAACGTCATGACGCAGATGCTGCTGCGCGGCGCGAACGGCGTGGGCTATACCAACTACCCCGACAACGTGGTGCAGGAGTTCGTGCGGCAGGCCGCCGCCTCCGGCATCGACGTCTTCCGCGTCTTCGACAGCCTCAACTGGGTCGAGAACATGCGCGTCGCCATGGACGCGGTGGTGGCGAACGGCAAGGTCTGCGAGGGCGCGATCTGCTACACCGGCGATATCCTCGACCCCGACCGCGCGAAGTACGACCTGAAATATTACGTCGAGATGGGCAAGGCCCTGCGCGACGCGGGCGCGCATATCCTCGGGCTGAAGGACATGGCGGGCCTGCTGAAGCCCGCCGCCGCGCGCGCGCTCTTCACCGCGCTCAAGGACGAGGTGGGCCTGCCCATCCACTTCCACACCCATGACACCGCCGGGATCGCCGCCGGCACGATCCTCGCCGCCGCCGAGACGGGGGTCGACGCGGTAGACTGCGCGATGGACGCGCTTTCGGGCAACACGAGCCAGGCGACGCTCGGCACCATCGTCGCGGCGCTGGCGCATACCGAGCGGGACACCGGGCTCGACGCGGACGCGGTGCGCGAGATCTCGAATTACTGGGAGGCGGTGCGCCACCACTACGCCGCCTTCGAGAGCGGGCTGCAGTCGCCCGCCTCCGAGGTCTACCTGCACGAGATGCCCGGCGGGCAGTTCACCAACCTCAAGGCGCAGGCGCGCTCCCTCGGCCTCGAGGAACGCTGGCACGAGATCGCGCACGCCTACGCCGAGGTGAACGACATGTTCGGCGACATCGTGAAGGTCACGCCGTCCTCGAAGGTCGTGGGCGACATGGCGCTGATGATGGTCAGCCAGAACCTGACCCGCGCCGACGTCGAGAACCCCGACAAGGAGGTGAGCTTCCCCGATTCGGTGATCGACATGATGCGCGGCAACCTCGGCCAGCCGCCGGGCGGCTTTCCGGAGGGCATCGTGCAGCGCATCCTCAAGGGCGAGGCGCCGAACACCGAGCGCCCCGGCGCGCATCTGCCGCCCGAGGACCTGGAGGCGCGGCGCCGCGAGGCCAGCGAGGCGCTCGGCGGTGCCGAGATCGACGACGAGGACCTGAACGGATACCTGATGTATCCCAAGGTCTTCACAGACTACGCGCGCCGCCACGAGATCTACGGCCCCGTGCGCACCCTGCCCACGCGCACCTTCTTCTACGGCATGGAACCGGGCGAGGAGATCACCGCCGAGATCGACCCCGGCAAGACGCTGGAAGTCCGCCTCGTCGCGGTCGGCGAGACCCAGGAGGAAGGCGACGTGCGCGTCTTCTTCGAGTTGAACGGCCAGCCGCGCGTCGTGCGCGTGCCCGACCGCAAGGTGAAGGCCGAGGCCGCCGCGCGGCCGAAGGCCGAGGTCGGCAACCCCGCCCATGTGGGGGCCCCGATGCCGGGCGTGGTGGCGAGCGTCTCGGTCAAGCCGGGGCAGAAGGTGGCCGAGGGCGATCTGCTGCTCACCATCGAGGCGATGAAGATGGAGACGGGCCTGCACGCCGAACGCGACGGCGTGGTGAAGGCGGTCCAGGTGCAGGCCGGCGCGCAGATCGACGCCAAGGACCTGCTGGTCGAATACGAGTGACAGGGAGCGCGCCATGACCTTCATCGTCACGCCGATCTACGCGGGGCTCCTCGGCCTGCTGTTCGTCGGCCTCAGCCTCTGGGTCGTCATGGGCCGCGTGCGCACGCGGGCGGCCTCGGGCGACGCGGGCGACCCGGCGCTTTCGGACGCGATCCGCGCGCACGGCAATTTCGCCGAATACGTGCCGCTCGCGCTGATCCTCATGGCGATGGGCGAGGCGCTCGGGATGCCGGCGGTGGCGCTGCACCTCTACGGCGCCGCGCTGCTCGTGGCGCGGACGATGCACGCGGCCGGCATGGCGCGCCGGCCCAACGTGCCGGCGCTGCGCGGCGGCGGCTGGCTTCTGACGGTGCTTGTGCTGCTGGCCGGCGCGCTCGGCGTGCTCGGTCACGCACTGCTTTGAGCGCGGTGGCGAATTTCCCCTTGCAGCCGTGCGCCGATCTTTATATCTCCCCGCTACCTGACCGGGCGGGCGTAGCTCAGGGGTAGAGCATTACCTTGCCAAGGTAAGGGTCGTGAGTTCGAATCTCATCGCCCGCTCCAGTCAGGTCTGACCGGGCCACGTGCCCGGATGCGAGCGGGCGTAGCTCAGGGGTAGAGCATTACCTTGCCAAGGTAAGGGTCGTGAGTTCGAATCTCATCGCCCGCTCCAGACACCATGCAACGAGGCAGCCGACAGTTCACCGGACGGTGATCGCCTGATCGCGCCACATCTCAGCACTGTATTCCGATCGCAGCCCGTCCTGGCCTTCTGAAGCCTGGCCTTCTGAAGCCTTGCGAACGGCCCGACGCGCACCCGGTCCGCTGATCTTCTCCAGCACTTCGGCGTGCTGCTCTGCGGACAGGTGGGCGTGCTGAGCCTCGGGATCGAGGGAATCATGACCTTCGGTGCTAGGATCGGCTGGCGGGGCGGAGCGCCTCGGACGCGTTGCGCGCCAGGCTGCGGCCGGCCTCGCGCATGGTGTAGTAGGTCTCGTCCGCGCCGGCCTCGGTGATCTTGGCCACGTCGTCCTCGTAGAGCGCATGCGCGACGATCGGCCCCTCGAAGCCGCGCGACCGGAGTTCGCGCGCCGCGATCAGCTTGGCTTCGACATCGTCCATCGCGAGCACGGCGGCACGGATGCCGTCGAGGCGAACGCCGCTCCAGAAATTGCTGTCCTCGGCGTCGGCGAAGATCACGCGGCGGCCGGCGTCGGTGTGCGTGTTCGCCTTGTAGGTGTCGGCGTCGAGGCCGACGGGCCGCCAGCCCTCCTCTGCCAGCGCCTCGTAGGCGGCCGAGCCGGTGCGCCCCATCCCGAAGACC
>NZ_JAWLFS010000189.1:0-6038 GCF_041685465.1 Rhodosalinus sp.
GTGGAGAGCGTGACCTCCACCGTCTTGTAGACGTTGAACCACTCCGGGTGGTGGTCCCATTTCTCGGCCCAGAGCGCGGCGCGCGTCATGAAGCCGAAGGCCTCCACGAAGTTGTCGAACCGGAAGGTCTTGGTGATCGCGTCGCGCCCCTCGACCATGGTCCAGCCCGAGTCGAACAGCGGCGCCAGCATCGTCTCGCGCCCGGTCTCGCTCAGAAGTTCGGTCATTCGCGTTCCTCCACGTTGGCTTTCCGGAAGGGCCCGTAGGCCGTGAGCACCTCGATGTCCTGTTCCACCGCGCGCCGCTCGGCCTCGAGGTAGCGGCCGACCGCCTCGGCGAAGCCGGGCTCGGCCATCCAGTGCAGCGAGTGGATCTCGGCGGGCAGGTAACCGCGGGCGAGCTTGTGCTCGCCCTGCGCGCCGGCCTCGACGCGGGCGAGGCCCCGCTCGATGGCGAAGTCGATGGCGCGGTAGTAGCAGGCCTCGAAATGCAGGCAGGGGTGATGCTCCGCACAGCCCCAGTAGCGGCCGAAGAGCGTGTCGCGCCCGATCAGGTTCATGGCGCCGGCGACCCAGTCGCCCGCGCGCTCGGCCATGACCAGAAGGATGTCGTCGCGCAGCCGCTCCTGCGCGAGGTCGAAGAAGGCGCGCGTCAGGTAGGGCCGCCCCCATTTCCGCGCGCCGGTGTCCTGATAGAAGGTCCAGAACGCCTCCCAGTGCTCGGGGCGGAGGTCGTCGCCCGTGAGCATGCGGATCTCGCCGCCGAAGGCGTTGGCCTCGCGCCGTTCCTTGCGGATCGTCTTGCGCTTGCGCGAGGAGAGATCGGCGAGGAAGGCGTCGAAGTCGGCGTAATCCCGGTTATGCCAGTGAAACTGCTCGGTCACGCGGTGCAGCATCCCGGCGGCGGCGCCGGCCTCGGCCTCCTTGGCCGTGCAGAAGGTGACATGCACGGAGCTCAGCCCCGCGTCGGCGGCGATCTGCGTCGCCCCCTGCAGGAGCGCGGCGCGGCCGGCGTCCTCATGGCCCGGCCGGACCAGCAGGCGCCGCCCCGTCGCGGGGGTGAAGGGCACGGCGATCTGCAGTTTCGGGTAGTAGCGCCCGCCCGCGCGCTCGTAGGCGTGCGCCCAGTTGTGGTCGAAGATGTATTCGCCCTGGCTGTGGCCCTTGGCGTAGAGCGGCGCGACCGCGATCACCTCGTCGCCGCGCCGGGCGGTGAGGTAGTGCGGCTCCCAGCCCGTGCCGGGACCGACGGAGCCGCTGTCCTCCAGCGCCTTCAGGAAGCGATGCGTGGTGAACGGGTCGTGCGGGCGGCCGGCGTCTGCCGCCTCCGGGCAGGCGCAGGCGTCCCAGTCCGCGGCAGGGATCTCGCCGAGGGTGGACAGGGTCCGGATCTCGATGGTCTCGTCGCGCATCCCGCCTCCGTCGCGCTGAGCACAATCTGGGCCGCGCGCGGGCGGGATCAAGCCGGGATCGCCGCGGCGTAGCCCTCGAAGGTGACGTTGTCGGCCAGGCGCCGCGCCGCGCGCTCGGCCTCTTCGGAGCGGATGGTCCAGCAGAGGATGGGCGCGCCAAGTGCCTTGAGGTCGGCCACCCGTGCGCGGTCGAGGTCGCTCGCCTGGTGGCTGACGAAGGCGGCGCCCGTGCGCTCGAAATCGGGGATGTCGCGCAACCGGTCGCGCGTCGCCGCTGGCAGATGCGCCCAGTAATCCGCATCGAAGGCGGCGGTGGTCAGGCCGCGCGGCACCCCGGGCGCGTGCTCGGCCATGGCGGCGACGGAATGCGGGTTGAAGGACATCACCGCGACCGGCCCCGGGTACCCGGCCAGATCGCGCGCCGCGGCCTCCTCCAGCGCGCCGACGCCCGCGCCCATCGCGCCGTCCTGGTCCTTGATCTCGACGAGGAGCGGCACGCGTCCGCCGACGATCTCCAGCACCTCCGAGAAGCGCGGGATGCCCTCCCCGTCGCCGCCCGCGAGCGGGATGCTCGAAAGCTCGTCGGCGGTTCGTGCGCCGATCGCGCCCCTCTCGCCTGTCAGCCGGGCAAGGTCGTAGTCGTGAAAGACCATCGCCACGCCGTCGGCTGCGCGCTGCAGGTCGATCTCGATCGCGTATCCGGCCTCGACCGCCGCGCGCACCGCGGCGCGGCTGTTCTCGGGGCGGCCGGGCCCGTGCAGCGCGCGGTGCGCGACCGGGCGGCGCAGGAACTCGGGGTGCAGCGCCGTCATGCGATCTCGAAGATGCCTTCGATCTCGACCGCGACGCCCAACGGCAGCGACCCGGCCGAGACCGCGGAGCGCGCGTGCCGCCCGGCCTCGCCCAGCGCCTCGACGAGGAAATCCGACGCCCCGTTCACCACCTTGGGCTGCTCGGTGAAATCGGGGGTGGAGTTGACGAAGCCGGTGAGCTTCACGACCCGCGTCATCCGGTCGAGATCGCCGCCGCAGGCCGCGCGCACCTGCGCCAGCAGCATCAGCGCGCAGCGCTTCGCCGCCTCGGCGCCCGCCGCCGTGTCGAGATCGGCGCCGAGCTTGCCGGTGATGAGCTTGCCCTCGGCGTCCATCGAGATCTGCCCCGAGACGTAGAGAAGGCCGCCCGCCTCCACGTAAGGCACGTAGTTCGCCGCCGGCGCGCTCGCCTCCGGCAGGTCGATCCCAAGGTCTTTCAGTCGCGCCATGTATCCGGCCATCTCTGCCTCCCTCGTCCGGCTTTCGCGGCGCGACGCTACAGCCTCACGCACCGGGGGGAAAGGCGGATCGCTCAGGTCTCGCGGAAGGCCTTGGTGAAGTAGTCCGTCAGCGGCTTCGTGAGATAGGTGAGCGGCGTGCGCGCCTCGGTCTGCACGAAAGCTTCCACGGGCATGCCGGGGACCAGCGTCACGGTTTCGGGCAGCTTTGCGCGCTCGTCTTCCGACAGGGTAATCTCGGCACGGTAATAGCTCTGCTGCGAGCCTTCATCGGTGAAGGCGTCGGGCGAGACCGTTCGGACCGTGCCGAAGAGTTCCGGGGTCGTGCGCTGGTTGAGCGCCGAGAAGCGCAGCGTGACCTGCTGCCCGACGCGGATCTGGTCGATGTCGATCGGATCGATCTGCGCGGCGATCACCAGAGGGCGGTTCTGCGGGATGATGTAGAGCACCGGGTCGGCCGGTTTCAGCACCGACCGCGGCGTGGTGACCTGAAGTCCGTAGACCACGCCGCCCAACGGCGCCCGAATTTCGAGGCGCGAGAGGCGCTTTTGCAGCACACGGCGCCGCTCGGAGAGTTCGAGCACGCGGTATTGGAGATCCCGGAACCGCGTGACCGCCTCTTCCCGGCGGTCGCTTTCGAGCTGCAGGACCTCCACTTCGATCTCGGTGATGCGCACTTCGGCCTGGGCCTTCTGGGCGGTCAGTTCGCCCATCTGTCCCTCCAGCCGTGCCTGTTCCCGTTCGAGAGAGAGCACGCGGCTGGCTTGCGCGAGCCCCCGGTCGAGGAGGCTCTGCTGGCCCACAAGCTCACGCTCGATCAGATCGAGCTGGCGCGAGAGCGCGGTCCGCTGGGCCTCGATGCCCTCGATCTGATCGCGGATCTGCGCGGCGCGCCGCGTCAGCTGCTCGCTCTCGCGCTCGATCGATTCGGCGCGTGCCTCGAACAGGCTGACCTGTCCTTGCACCAGCTCGTCAATTTCCGGGTCTTCGCCCGCCCGCCCCAGAAGCTCGGGATCGAAATCGACCCGCCCGGCGCCGAGCCGCTCCGCCTCGAGACGGCCACGACGTGCCATGAGTTCGAAGAGTTCGTTCTCGATGATGGCGAGTTCGGATTCGATGTCGCTCGGGTCGAGGGTGAGAAGCAGCTCTTCGGCCGTCACGGTGTCGCCTTCGTCGACGAGGACCTCCTGCACCACGCCGCCGTCGGGATGTTGAACCACCTGGCGGTTGCGCTCGACCTCGACGTTGCCCGAGGCGACGACGGCGCCCGAGACTTCGGTCATCGCCGCCCAGC
Source organism: Rhodosalinus sp. (assembly GCF_041685465.1). NCBI lineage: Bacteria > Pseudomonadati > Pseudomonadota > Alphaproteobacteria > Rhodobacterales > Paracoccaceae > Rhodosalinus > Rhodosalinus sp. The sequence continues at coordinate 3,976 of NZ_JAWLFS010000189.1, forward strand.
TGCCGAAGCCGCCGATCAGCAGCATCGTCGCCAGAAGACCCACGGAGAGCGGAGTACGCATCTGCAGGCGGCGCGACGGTGCACCGGCGCTCCCGTCGCCCGCGGATCCCCTGCCTGGCTTGGCCCGGCGTGGAGGCCCGCTTCGAACGGAGACGGCCGGTTCCCGGCCCTGCGTGTCGGTGCCCTGTTTCTCCTCGCTCATGCCACGCCTCCGGTGCCCGGGGCTTCGAGGATCTCGCGGTGGTTCTTGACCGCCTGCTTCAGCACGTCGTCCCGCGGGCCAAAGGCCGCACGCGCGCCGTTGTCCAGGATGAGAAGCTGATCGCACTCACGGATCGCGGCGGGGCGGTGCGCCATGACGAGCACGGCGCGCCCCGCTTCCTTGAGGCTGCGGATCGCGTTGTTCAGCGCCACGCTGCCGTCGTTGTCCAGATTGGAGTTCGGTTCGTCCAGCACGAGGATCACGGGATCGCCATAGAGGGCCCGGGCCAGTCCGATACGCTGGATCTGACCGCCCGACAGCCGCGCGCCGGCGCCGCGCACCTGCGTGTCGTAGGCTTCGGGCAGTTGCAGGATCATCTCGTGGGCATCGGCCTGCTTCGCGGCCTCGACGACGCGGGCGGCGTCGGGCTCCGTCGACAGCCGCGCGATGTTCTCGGCGATGGTGCCGTCGAAGAGTTCCACCTTCTGCGGAAGATAGCCGATGTAGGCGCCGAGCACGTCTGCCGGGTAGCGGTCGAGCGTCGCGCCGTCGAGCCGGATGCGCCCCCCCGTCGGTCGCCAGACCCCGGTCAGCGCACGCGCCAGCGTCGATTTGCCTGCGCCCGAGGGGCCGATGACACCGACCGCCTGACCGGGCTGCACGGAGAAAGTGACCATGCGAAGCGCCGCCTGCGTCCCGCCCGGCGGCACCATGGTGAGCTGCTGCACGTCGAGCCGCGCGCGCGGCCGCGGCAGCGGCGTCGGGTCGCTTTCGGGCGGCACTTCGGAGAGCAGCTTCGCAAGCGAATCCCACCCCTGCCGCGCCGCCTGAAAGAGCGGCCAGTTTCCGATCGCCAGTTCGACCGGCGCAAGCGCCCGTCCGAGCAGAATGGAGCCCGCGATCATCGCCCCGGGCGTCAGTTCGCCCTGCAGCACGAGATAGGCGCCGACGCCCAGCATCGCCGACTGCAGGAAGAGCCGAAAACTCTTCGTTGCGGAGGTGAAGCTTCCGGAGATGTCTGCGGACGCCAACGTGCCCTCGAGGGCCTGGTCGCGGCCACGCTTCCAGCGGTCGAAGGCATTGTGGCGCATCCCGAGGCTCTGCACCGTCTCCGCCTCGTCGCGGATCTGGCCGGCCATGATATCGGATCTGAACACGGCCGAGTTGCCCTCGCTGTTCGGGCGACGGCTGAAAATCTGGTTGAGGACGGCGAAGCATATCAGGATCGTTCCCCCGGCCACGGCCAGGTACCCCAGCCACGGGTGGAAAAGCGCGATTCCCACGAGAAAGAAGGGTGTCCACGGAATGTCGAACAGCGCCATGAGCGCCGGCGCGGCCGTCAGTCGCTGCACCGCGTCGAGGTCGCGCAGACCGGTCGTCGCGTGCTCGTCCGGCAGGAGAGCGGATTTGCGGACCACCGCATCGAAGACACGCCGATCGAGCCGCGCGCGCATGCGGGCCCCGACCCGCGCCATGATTCGTCCACGCGCGTAGTCGAGAAGACCCATCATCGCGTAAAGGAACGCCACGATCAGCGACAATGCGAGCAGGGTCTCCACGGAGCGGCTGCTGAGCACCCGGTCGTAGATCTGCAGCATGTAGAGCGGGCCGGCCAGCATCAGCAGATTGACGAAGAAGCTGAAGATGCCGACGAACCAGAGGTAGCCACGATTCTCGCGCCGCGCCGCGCGCAGTTCCGCGCGCCCGGCCTGTGTGTCGATCTGCTTCATGCGCGCATGCCCGCCCGACAAATTTGAGACCCGAAAGGAATGGCGCACGCCACCTGGAAACCGTGGCCCCGGAGTGCAATCGGTCCGCCGCCGGCCATGGCGACGCTCGGGAAACGTCGCACCGTCGCGCA
>NZ_JAWLFS010000190.1:0-6032 GCF_041685465.1 Rhodosalinus sp.
GTCACCGACGGCGACCCCCACGACGGTATCTACATGCGCTTCGTGAACCCGCAGACCGGCGGGCACCCGATGGCCACCATGGGCGCGTCGATGCAGATGCTGCGGCCGGGCGAGCACACCAGGGCCCACCGCCACACCGGCAACGTCATCTACCAGGTCGCCAGGGGCAGGGGCTACAGCGTGATCGGCGGCGTGCGCTACGACTGGCAGGAGAAGGACATCTTCTGCGTGCCGCCCTGGGTCTGGCACGAGCACTGCAACCTCGACGCGGGCGACGACGCCTGCCTCTTCTCCTTCAACGACTTCCCGGTGATGGAGGCCTTGAAGTTCTACCGCGAGCAGGCCTACCCGGACAACGGGGGCCACCAGGACGTGACCGCCACGGCCTGACCCCGAACAAGGACGAGGGACGAACATGAAGCTTGTGACCTACCGCCGGCACCCGGCGGATGCCGGGCGCCTCGGCGCGCTCGTCGACGACCGCGTGGTGGATCTCGCCCGCCTCGGCGAGGCGACGGGCGAGCCGTTGCCCGACACGATGCTCGATTTCATCGAGCTTGGCCCCGACGCGGTGCGCGTCGCCTCGGAGCTCGTCGGGGAGATGGAGGGCGACTGGCCGCTGGGCTGCACCCAGCCGCGCGCCAACGTCACGCTCATGGCGCCGATCCCGCGCCCGCGCAAGAACGTCTTCGGGATCGGCCTCAACTACGTCAAGCACATCGAGGAGAGCGCGCGCGGCCTCGACACCTCGATCGAGATGCCGGAAAAGCCCGTCGTCTTCTCCAAGCCGCCCACCGCCGTGATCGGCCCGGACGCGCCCATCCTGCACGACGCCGCCATGACCCGGCAGCTCGACTGGGAGGTGGAACTGGCCGTGGTGATCGGCACCGCCGCCACGCGGATCCGCGAAGAGGACGCGATGGGGCATGTCTTCGGCTACTCGGTGATGCTCGACGTCTCGGCACGCGACAACCGCCGCGCGGGACAGTGGATCTTCTCCAAGGGGCAGGACAGCTACGCCCCCTTCGGTCCCTGCATCGTCACCGCCGACGAGATCGCGGATCCGCACGACCTCGACCTCTGGCTCACGAAGAACGGCGAGGAGAAGCAGCGCTCCAATACCGGCTTCATGTATTTCAGGATCCCGCATCTGATCGCCGACATCGCCTCCGGCATGACGCTGGAGCCGGGCGACGTGATCGCCACCGGCACGCCCGAGGGCGTCGGTGCGGGCCGCGAGCCGCAGGAATGGATGTGGCCCGGCGACGTGATCGAATACGGCGTGGACGGGATCGGCACCATGCGCAACCCGGTGGTGAAAAAGGGCTGACCGGCACGGCCACGACAGCGCTCCCGCCCGCCGCGTCGAGGTGCACCCCACGGCCCCGCTGACCGAGCGGAGCGGCCTTGCGGCCGCAAGCTCTCTGGCACTGCGTGCGCTCAGGGGGGCGCTGCCCCCCTCGGCCCGTTCCGGGCCTCACCCCCCGGAGTATTTGATCCAAGGTGATGACAGGAAGGGCATCGCCCGCCCCATCATCTTGGCGCAAATACTCCGGGGGTGAATTGGCCGCAGGCCAAGAGGGGGCAGCGCCCCCTCCTCGGTCCGCTCAGCCGTCGTACCGCGTGGCGCCGCGTCGGCGGGCGTCCACCGGGCGCGCGAGGATCGCGGCATGGTGGGCCCGCTGGTCGCAGTTCGCGCGCGGGCAGATGCGGCAGTTGATGCCCACCGGCGTCATCTGCGCGCCGGCGACGCGGAAGCCCTCGGCATAGCCGATCTCGCCGGCGTGCTCGATCGCGCAGCCCATCGCCACGGCGAGGCGGATGTCCTGCGTGTGCCGGGCGAAGGTCGGCCGGTCCACGGTGCGCGCGAAGACGAAGAACTGGCTCCGGTCGGGCATCTCGACGAACTGAGGCACGATGCGCCCCGGCGTGCGGAACGAGGTGTGCACGTCGAGGCGCGGACAGGCGCCGCCATGCTCGGCGAGGTGGAAACTCGTCGCGTTGAAGCGCTTGGTGACGTTGCCCGCCTTGTCCACCCGCAGGAAGAAGAAGGGCACGCCCTGCGCGCCGTCGCGGCTCAGGGTGGTGGCGCGGTGGCAGGCCTGTTCGAAGCTCACGCCGAAGCGGGTGGCGATGTGGTCCATGTCGTATTTCGACGCCCGCGCCTCTTCGAGGAAGGTGTCGTAGGGCATGAGCACCGCCGCGGCGAAGTAATTGGCGAGTTCCACGCGGCACCGCGCGGCGCCCTGCGCGTCGGCGATGCCGAAGCGGTCGAGCAGCCGGTCGAGAAGGTCGCGATGCTGCACGAGGCCCGCGACATGGATCAGCTGGAACACGCGGTTCGGGTGGTCGAGCGCCTGGCTCAGAAGGATCTCGCCGCGTGCCTCGTCGAAGAAGCGCAGCGCATCGGGCAACTCCTCGACGGGGACGAGGCGGGTGGCGATGCCGAGGCGGTCGCGCAGGCGGCGCTTGGCGTGGCCGTAGATCTCGTCGGGGGGCGGCGGGCGCTCCCAGAAGGCCGCCGCGGCGCGTTCGAGTTCGGGGAAATGGTTGCGGTGCCGGCGGAAGACGTCGTGCACCGCCGCTTCCGGCGGCGCGACGAGCCGGGCGCCGGCGCCGGGCTCGGCGGAGCCGAGCTGTTCGGTCGCGGACTGGAAGGCGCGGTAGAGGGTCAGGAAGCTCTCGAGAAGGGCGGGGCTGTGATCGAGCGCGGCGCGCAGCTCGGGCAGGTCCGGGCGACCATCCTCGAAGAGCGGGTCCTGCAGCACGGCGCGCAGGTCGGCGAGCCGGGTGGCGCCCTCGTCCTCGGTCACCGCGCGCCAGTCGACGCCGTAGGCCTCCATGAGCTTGAGCAGCACCGGCACCGAGACCGAGCGCTCGTTGTTCTCGAGCAGGTTCACGTAGGAGGTCGAGATGCCGAGCGTGCGCGCCATCTGCGCCTGCGTCTCGCCGCGCTCGCGCCGGAGCCGGCGCAGGTGGGGACCGATGAAGGTTTTCTGCATGCCTTTGCACACGCTTTACGCCTGTATGTTTTACAATTTCACATATTCGCGGTGCTGTAAATCTTCGCATTCACAGCAGGACCCGAATTGGTTTTGCACAGATCGCGGGCGCTGGCAGAGAGGCGCCAACACGAGACCAGAGCCCCAAGGAGCGAGCCCATGCGCACCGGACAGACCCATCTTTTCGTCCCCGGCCCGACCAACATCCCCGAGCGGGTGCGGCAGGCGATGAACGTGCCCATGCAGGACATGCGCGCCCCCGACTTCGGCGAGCTGACGCTCGATCTCTTCGACGGGCTGAAGCGCGTGCTCCGCACCCGGACGGGCCGCGTCTTCATGTTCCCCGGCTCGGGGACCGGCGCCTGGGAGGCGGCGATCACCAACACGCTCGACCCCGGCGACCGGGTGCTCATGGCGCGGCACGGGCAGTTCTCGACCCTCTGGGCGCAGATGGCCGAGCGGCTCGGCCTCGAGGTGGAGGTGGTGGACGCCCCCTGGGGCGCGGGCGTGCCGGTCAAGGAATTCGCCCGCCGTCTCGGCGCCGACCGCGAGGGGCGGATCAAGGCGGTCTTCGTCACCCACAACGAGACGGCGACCGGCGTGACCTCCGATGTCGCCGCGGTGCGCCGCGCGCTCGACGAATGTTTCCACGACGCGCTTCTGTTCGTGGACGGCGTCTCCTCCATCGGCTCGATCGACTTCCGCATGGACGACTGGGGCGTGGACCTCGCCGTGACCGGCTCGCAGAAGGGGCTGATGCTGCCGGCGGGCCTCGGCATCCTCGGCGTCAGCGAGAAGGCGATGGAGGCGTCGAAGACAGCCACCATGCGCCGCGCCTACTTCGAGTTCGCCGACATGGTTAAGATGAACGCCGGCGGGTATTTCCCCTACACGCCGCCGACGCAGCTCCTGCACGGGCTGCGCGCCGCGCTCGACCTGATCTTCGAGGAGGGGCTCGACGCCGTGATCGCGCGGCACCGCCGGCTCGCCGAGGGGGTGCGCCGCGGGGTTCAGGCGATGGGGCTCGACCTCGTGGCCGAGCACCCCTCGCTCTACTCCGACACGGTGAGCGCGATCCGCGTGCCGCCCGAGATCGACGCGCGGGAGGTGATCGGCGCGGCCTACACGCGCTACAACACCTCCTTCGGCTCGGGCCTCGCCCGGCTCGACGGCAAGGTGTTCCGCATCGGCCACCTCGGCGATCTGAACGAGGGCATGTGCCTGACCGCGCTCTCGGTGGCCGAGATGGCGCTCGCCGAGGCGGGGATGCAGGTCGACTTCGGCCGCGGCCCGGCGGCCGCGATGGCCTGGTTTGCCGGCGCCGCCGAGGCCCCCGCGCTGCGCGTCGCGGCCGAGTAGCGCCGCCCCTGACCGACGACCGGCTGACGGCGCGGCCCTCCGCGCCGCCCGCTCCCCTATTGCCCTTACGACGGGAGAGGACCCATGGATATTCACGAGTATCAGGCGAAGGAGATCCTGCGCGACGCGGGCGTTCCGGTGCCGCGGGGCGGGCTTGCCACCACCCCGGACCAGGCGGCGCACAAGGCGGCGGCGCTCGGCGGCGCGGGCTGGGTCGTCAAGGCGCAGGTGCACTCGGGCGGGCGCGGCGAGGCCGGCGGCGTGACGCTCTGCCGCTCCGAGGCGGAGGTGCGCGAGGCCGCCGCCCGGCTCATCGGCACGCGCCTCGTCACCCGCCAGACGGACGCGGCCGGCAAGACGGTGGGTAGCGTCTGGGTCGAGGCGGCGACCGGGATCGCGCGGGAACTCTACCTCGGCCTCGTCCTCGACCGCACCGAGGAGCGGACGATGATCGTCGCCTCCGCCGAGGGCGGCATGGAGATCGAGGAGCTTGCCGCGCGCGCGCCGGAGGCGCTGCACCGGCGGGCGATCGACCCGGCCACGGGCCTCCGCGATTTCGAGGCGCGCGAGCTCGCCTTCGCGCTGGGCCTCCGCGGCGGGCAGGTGGCGCAGATGGTGGCGATCCTGCGCGCTTGCTACCGCGCCTGGCGCGAGACCGACGCCATGATGCTCGAGATCAACCCGCTGGTCGTCACCGGCGCGGGCGATCTCGTCGCGCTCGACGCCAAGATGAGCGTCGACGGCAACGCGCTCTTCCGCCGCCCGCAGATCGCGGCGCTGCGCGACCCCTCCCAAGAGGACCCGCGCGAGAGCGCGGCGGCCGATCACGGGCTCGCCTACGTGGGCCTCGACGGCGATATCGGCTGCATCATCAACGGTGCCGGCCTCGCCATGGCGACGATGGACATGATCCAGCTCGCCGGGGGCACCCCCGCCAACTTCCTCGACATCGGCGGCGGCGCGAGCCCGGAGCGGGTGACGCAGGCCTTCCGCACGGTGCTCGCCGATCCGAACGTCGCCGTCGTGCTCGTCAACATCTTCGCGGGGATCAACCGCTGCGACTGGGTGGCCGAGGGGGTGGTGCGGGCCTATCGCGAGCTCGGGCTGACGGCTCCGGTGGTGGTGCGCCTCTCCGGCACCAACGTCGAGGCGGGGCGGCGCATCCTGCGCGCCTCGGGCCTGCCGCTCGTCACCGCCGAGACCCTGGCCGAGGCGGCCGAGGCCGCCGTCGCCGCCCGCGCGCAACGCGCTGCCTGAAGGAGACCCGACATGGCGATTCTGATCGACGAGACCACCAGGGTCCTCGTGCAGGGGATGTCCGGCCGCATCGGCCGCTTCCACGCCGAGGAGATGATCGCGCACGGCACCGACGTCGTCGCCGGGGTGACCCCCGGCAAGGGCGGAGAGGAGGTGCTGGGCCGCCCCGTCTTCGACACCGTGCGCGAGGCAGTGGCGGCGACGGGCGCCGAGGCGAGCCTGATCTTCGTGCCGCCCCCCTTCGCCGCCGACGCGATCATGGAGGCCGCGGACGCCGGCATCCGCACCGCCGTCTGCGTGACCGACGGCATCCCGGCGCAGGACATGATGGAGGTCAAGCGCTTCCTGCTGCGCTATCCGCTGGAGCGGCGGATGCGGCTGATCGGGCCCAACTGCGCCGGCGTGATCTCCCCG
>NZ_JAWLFS010000191.1:0-6022 GCF_041685465.1 Rhodosalinus sp.
CGATCCGCTTGCGCCGGGCCGCGGGCCGGCCCATGCTGCCCGCCGGGCGAGGGCCGGCGCGGTTGAAATCCGGTGGCGCGTGCCCACCTTTGAGCCCTGAGAGGAGAGGGGCCGGGGCTGCCGATGCAGTGGGGCCGGGCGCCCTCAGCCAAGAACAAGGACGCTTTCATGCAAGATCCCCTGAACACCTCCTATCCCGTTCTGCCGCTCCGGGACATCGTCGTGTTCCCGCACATGATCGTGCCGCTCTTCGTGGGGCGCGAGAAGTCGGTGCGCGCGCTCGAGGAGGTGATGCAGGACGACAAGCAGATCCTCTTGTCGTCGCAGATCGACGCGGCCGAGGACGATCCCGCGCCCGAGGGCATCTACCGCACCGGCGTGCTCGCCAACGTCCTGCAACTCCTGAAGCTGCCCGACGGCACCGTGAAGGTCCTCGTCGAGGGGCAGGCGCGCGTGCGGATCACCGAGTTCGTCGAGAATGCCGAGTATTTCGAGGCCGAGGCCGAATACCTCGAGGAGCACGAGGGCGACGCGGGCGCGATCGAGGCGCTGGTGCGCACCGTCACGGCCGAGTTCGAGCGTTATGCCAAGGTCAAGAAGAACGTCCCCGAAGAGGCGCTCGCCGCCGTTTCGGAGGCGACGGAACCCGCCAAGCTCGCCGACCTGGTGGCCGGGCATCTCGGCATCGAGGTGGCGCAGAAGCAGAAGCTTCTCGAGACGACCTCCGTCAGCGAACGGCTCGAGAACGTCTACGGCCTGATGCAGGGCGAGATGAGCGTCCTGCAGGTCGAGAAGAAGATCAAGACCCGCGTCAAGAGCCAGATGGAGAAGACCCAGCGCGAGTATTACCTGAATGAGCAGATGAAGGCCATTCAGAAGGAGCTGGGCGACGGCGAGGACGGCGGCGGCGAGGTCGCGGAACTCGAGGAGCGCATCGAGAACACGAGGCTCTCCAAGGAGGCGCGCGAGAAGGCCGAGGCGGAGCTCAAGAAGCTCAAGACCATGAGCCCGATGAGCGCCGAGGCGACTGTGGTGCGCAACTACCTCGACTGGATGCTGTCGATCCCGTGGGGCAAGAAATCCCGCGTCAAGAAGGACCTGCACCGCGCGCAGAAGGTCCTCGACGAGGATCACTACAGCCTCGAGAAGGTCAAGGAGCGTATCGTCGAGTTCCTCGCCGTGCAGAGCCGCTCGAAGAAGCTCAAGGGGCCGATTCTCTGCCTCGTCGGGCCGCCGGGCGTCGGCAAGACCTCGCTCGGCAAGTCGGTGGCGCGCGCCACGGGCCGCGAGTTCATCCGCATCAGCCTCGGCGGCGTGCGCGACGAGTCCGAGATCCGCGGTCACCGCCGCACCTACATCGGCTCGATGCCGGGCAAGATCATCCAGTCGATGAAGAAGGCCAAGACCACGAATCCCCTCATCCTGCTCGACGAGATCGACAAGATGGGGCAGGATTTCCGCGGCGATCCGGCGAGCGCGATGCTCGAGGTGCTCGACCCCGAGCAGAACTCCACCTTCGTGGACCACTACCTCGAGGTCGAATACGACCTGTCGGACGTGATGTTCATCACCACGGCCAACAGCTACAACATGCCGGGGCCGCTTCTCGACCGGATGGAGATCATCCCGCTCGAGGGCTACACCGAGGACGAGAAGCTCGAGATCGCCAAGCAGCACCTGCTGCCGAAGCAGGTCAAGAACCACGGCCTCAAGAAGGACGAGTTCACGCTCGCCGACGGCGCGATCCTCGAGATCATCCGCCGCTACACCCGCGAGGCGGGGGTGCGGAACCTCGAGCGCGAGATGGCCAAGGTGGCGCGCAAGGCGGTAACCGAGATCGTGCGCGACAAGGCCGGCCGCGTCGAGGTCACCGAGGAGAACGTGGACGACTACCTCGGCGTGAAGAAGTTCCGCTACGGGCTCGCCGAGAAGGAGGACCAGATCGGCGTCGTCACCGGCCTCGCCTGGACCTCCGTCGGCGGCGACCTGCTGTCGATCGAGGCGCTGCGGCTGCCCGGCAAGGGCCGGATGAAGACCACCGGCACGCTCGGCGACGTGATGAAGGAATCGATCGACGCCGCCTCGAGCTTCGTGCGCTCGATCGCGCCCGACATCGGCGTGAAGCCGCCGAAGTTCGAGAAGTGGGACATCCACGTGCACGTCCCCGAGGGCGCGACGCCCAAGGACGGCCCTTCGGCGGGCATCGCGATGGTGACCTCCATCGTCTCGGTGCTGACCCAGATCCCGGTGCGCAAGGACATCGCCATGACCGGCGAGGTCACGCTGCGCGGCAACGTGCTGCAGATCGGCGGGCTCAAGGAGAAGCTGCTCGCCGCGCTGCGGGGCGGCATCACCACGGTGCTGATCCCGGCCGAGAACGAGAAGGACCTCAGGGAGATCCCCGACAACGTGAAGGAGGGGCTGACGATCATCCCCGTCTCGAACGTCACGGAGGTTCTCGATCACGCGCTCGTGCGCAAGCCCGAGCCGGTGCACTGGGACGAGGCCGCCGAGGAGGCCGCGGCCGCTGAGGCGACGCGCAATGCCGAAGGCGTGGGCGCAGTCACGCACTGAGCCCCGGGCCGGATCGCGATACGGGAAAGGCGCCCCCTGCGGGGCGCCTTTTTCGTGCGCCGCCCTGGGCCGCCGGGGCGCCATCCGGCACCCGACGCGCGGATTTGTCCCGCGTCGCGGAGGGGGCTGTCTGCCCCCTCTTGGCCTTCGGCCAATTCACCCCCGAGAGTATTTGCGCCAAGATGATGGGGCGGGCGGATCGTGCAGCGGCGCCCGTCGCGGGGCGCGCTCCGGGTCGCCGCGGACCCTCTTGCGCATCGCGCCCGGCGGCGCTACACGCGATCCCGCCGGGTGATTAGCTCAGTGGTAGAGCGCTTCGTTCACATCGAAGATGTCGGAGGTTCGAATCCTCCATCACCCACCACCCCGTCCGTCAGGCAGGAGATGCGCGTCGCCGGGTCCCGGAGCCGAACGGGTGCGCCCGGCCGTCGCGCCGGAGTGACCCGTCAGGCCGACGCCGTCAGGCGTCTCCTGCAGCACGGTCGCCGTGGCGATCGGGCCGCGACGGCGCGGGCCGAAGCGCCGCATCATTTTCCTTGGTGCCGGCGCGTTTTCTTGCGGTCGGCGGCTTGACGCGCGTCGCGGCAGACCGTAAATCCGCCTTCACCCGGCGGTGCAACGCGCCGGGCAGACAAGCGGGCGGTTGTAGCTCAGATGGTTAGAGTACCGGCCTGTCACGCCGGGGGTCGCGGGTTCGAGCCCCGTCAACCGCGCCACGCTTGCTCCACGAAACTCCTGAAAGTGCTGTAGGACCTCGCGGTCGCTGACCGGGCCGGGCGCCCGGGTCGTTGCAGCGGGCGCGCGTCAGTCGTCGCGCGGCGTGCGTCGGGCCGGCACGCCGTAGAGTTCCAGCTTGTGCCCCTTGAGGCGGTAGCCGAGCCGTTCGGCGATCCGCTCCTGCAGCTTCTCGATTTCCGGGTCCACGAACTCGATCACCTCGCCGGTGGCGAGATCGATCAGGTGGTCGTGGTGTTCGCGCTCGGCATCCTCGTAGCGGGCGCGGCCGTCGCCGAACTCCACGCGCTCCAGTATCCCCGCCTCCTCGAAGAGCTTGACCGTGCGGTAGACCGTGGCGAGCGAGATCGCCCCGTCGCGCGCCGCGGCGCGGGCGTAGAGTTCCTCGACATCCGGGTGGTCGCGCGACTCCTCGAGCACCGTTGCGATGATCCGCCGCTGGCCGGTCATGCGCAGGCCCTTCGCCTCGCAGCGCTCAAGGATGGTCTCCGGCATCGCGCCTCCGGTGGTCGGACCAGTGGCCACGATCTAGGCCAACGGCGCGCGCAGATAAAGGGCCGCGCGCCGGGCGGCCGGCGCGGAATGACGGTTGACGCCGGGCGCAAGGGCGGCGCACCTGCGCGGCATGGAACGCAGGGCGAGCATGGACGCGGCCGGCGCGGCGCTGCTGATCGGATGCGCGCTGCTCTTCGGGCTGAACAACGTGACGATCAAGGTCGCCAACGACGGCTTCCAGCCGCTCTTTCAGGCGGGGTTGCGGTCGCTCGGCGCGGTGGCGCTGATCGGGCTCTGGATGCGGCTCCGGGGCATCCCGTTGCCGCGGCCCGGCGTCTATCGACGCGGCGGCGTCCTGATCGGGCTCTTCTTCACGGCGGAGTTCATCTGTCTCTACATCGCGCTCGACCTGACGACGGTCACGCGGGCGAGCATCGTCTTCTACTCGATGCCCGTCTGGCTGGCGCTCGCGGCGCATGTGCTGCTGCCCGGCGAGCGGCTGACGGCGGTGCGGCTCTCGGGGCTCGCGCTCGCCATGGCGGGCGTCGCCTGGGCGCTTCTCGATCGTCCCGGAGGCGACGCGGCGGCGCCCTCGCTCCTCGGCGATGTGCTGGCGCTCGCGGCGGCGATGTTCTGGGCGGGCATTCCGCTGGTCATCCGGCTGACGGGGCTCGCGCGGGAGCGGGCCGAGACGCAGCTCTTCTGTCAGCTCGCGGTCTCCGCGCCGCTCTTCCTCGGGCTCTCGCTCCTTGGCGGGCCGCTGCTGCGCGATCCGGAGTTCGTGCATGTCGCGGCGGTTGTCTACCAGTTCGCGGTCGTGGCGAGCGTGGTCTTTCTCATCTGGTTCTGGCTGATCTCGATCTACCCGGCCTCGGCGGTGGCCTCCTTCAGCTTCCTGACGCCGGTGGCGAGCGTCGGGCTCGGCTGGTGGCTCCTGGACGAGGCCGTGGGCCCCGGCATCCTCGGCGCGCTGGCGCTGGTGGCGGCGGGGCTCTACCTCGTCAACCGCCCGGTGCGCGTGCCGAAGGCGGCCTGAGCCCCCGCCCGAGACCGCGTCTGAGCCCCCGCCTGAACCTCAGTCGGGCAGCACCTTTCCGGGGTTCATCAGGCCCTTCGGGTCGAGCGCGGCCTTGAGGCTGCGCATCACGGTGATCGCCTCCGGCCCCTGCTCCCGCGCGAGGTAGTCGCGCTTGCCGAGGCCCACGCCGTGCTCGCCGGTGCAGGTGCCGCCGGCGGCGAGGGCGCGCTCGACCATGCGCGCGCTGACGCCTTCGGCGCGCGCGACCTCGTCGGGGTCGTCGGGGTCGAGCATGAGGATCATGTGGAAATTGCCGTCGCCCACGTGGCCGAGCACCGGCGCGGCGAGGCCGGCCGCCGCGGCGTCGGCGCTGGCGGCGAGGATGCTCTCGGTGAGCGCCGGGATCGGCACGCAGACGTCCGTGGTCAGCATCCGCTTCGGCCGGTGGTTGGCCATGCAGGCATAGGCGCAGTCGTGGCGCGCGCGCCAGAGCCGGGCGCGTGCCTCGGCGCTCTCGGCCTGCTCGAACCCCGCGCCGCCGGCGTCCGCCGCGATCGCCTCGGCCGCCTCTGCGTCGCGGCGCGCGCTCTCCGGGTCGCCGTGGAACTCGAGGAAGAGATGCGGCGCCACCGGCAGATCGGTGCCCGAGTAGGTGTTCACGGCATCGATCATCAGCGCGTCGAGAAGCTCCACGCGCGCCACCGGGACGCCTGCCTGCATGACCCCGACCGCCGTGTCGACCGCCGCCTCGAGCGTCTCGAAGCGGCAGGTCGCGGCGATCACGGTCTCCGGGATCGGGGCGAGGCGCAGCGTCGCCTCCGTCACGATGCCGAGCGTGCCCTCCGAGCCCGTGAAGAGATGCGTGAGGTCGTAGCCCGCCGCCGACTTGCGCGCGCGGGTGCCGGTGCGGATCACCGTGCCGTCGGCGAGCACGACCTCGAGCGCGCGCACCGTCTCGGCCATGGTGCCGTAGCGCACCGCGTTCGTCCCGCTCGCCCGCGTGGCGATCATGCCGCCGATGGAGGCGTCGGCGCCGGGATCGACGGTGAAGGTGAGCCCGGTGTCGCGCAGGTGCGCGTTGAGCGCGCGGCGCTGGAGGCCCGGCTGCACGGTGCAGTCGAAGTTGCCGGGATCGACCGAAAGCACCCGGTTCATCCGCACGAGGCTGACCACCACGCCCCCCGCGACCGGGATCAGCGC
>NZ_JAWLFS010000192.1:0-6019 GCF_041685465.1 Rhodosalinus sp.
GCGACCACCGCAACGGCCACGAACAGCCAAAGGCCGCTCATGTAGACCGAGTGCAGCTCCTGGGCCTGCTCGTCTGTGAGACCTGTAAAGGACAGGTCGTTCTTATCAGCCATGAACTTTCCTCCGGAACGTTATGCTGACGCCGCGAACCCCGCGGCCGGGTTCCTTCGGGACCCAGGGGCCCCTCCGGTCTGACCTCCCGATCACCGGGAGGGCAGGGCGTGCCTCGCCCCGAGCGTGTCGCTCAGGCCGAGAAGATCAGGGGCGTGATCCGGTCCGCCTCGGCCCAGGCGCGGGCGAGCGGCCCGTGCATGTTGAGCGTGCGGGTGCGGATCACGTCGCGCGTCCAGCGCACCGTGGTGAACGGGATCGCCACCACGAAGATGACCGCGAAGTAGATGTGGAATTCGGCACCGCGGCGGCGGCCCGAACGGGTGCGCGGCGGGGGATTCGAGGTAATGTCTGCCATCTGGTCAGCCCTCCTTTGCGTCGCCTGTCACGGCCGGCGACACGGCCTTCACGGTCTCGAGGACCACACGCTCCGCGCCCGCATCGAGCGCGGCGCGCTCCGCGGCGTCGCGCAGCGTCTTGGCCGCGGAGATACGAGTGAGAACGGGGTGGGTCGCCACGATCCGGTCGAGCTCCCGCTGGGCGTCCTCGTCCCAGGGAAAATCGCGGCGCAGCCGCGCCGGCGTGGCATCCGCGGCATCCATCTCGGAGCCGAGCGGGAGAATGTGGAAGAGCGCGTCGAAAAGCCCGTTGCAGACCTCCTGCAGCAGGTAGGTCGCGCCGGCGTAGCCCATCATCGGCGTGCCGGTGGCCCGCCGGATCGCCGCGCCCGGGAAGCTCGCCGGGATGAAGGCCGGCTGCGGCCCGTGGCCCGCCTTGAGCTCGGCGAGATACATCTTCTCGTTGATCGAGCCGAGCACGATGAGCGGCCGCTCGCGCCCCATCAGCGCGCGCACTTCCTCGTTGTTGGTCTTGCGCCCGGCGATGCGCGCCACGGCGAAGGCGCAGGGCAGCCCGAGGTCGCTCTCGAGGTAGTGGCGGATGCCGCGGGCGTAGGTCTCGTTCGCGACGACGGCGAAGCTCGCGGTGGCGAAGAAATCCTGCGTGACCGAGCGCCAGAGATCCCAGACCGGCTTGATGGTCGAGTGCTTCTCGCGCTCGATGAAGGGCTCGGGGTCGAGATCCAGGAGCTCGCCCAGCTTGCGCAGGAACTTCGTGGTGCTCTCGATGCCGATGGGCGCCTGCAGATAGGGCTTGCCCAGAACCTCGGCGAGGTTGCGGCCGAACTCGCGGTACATGACCACGTTCACGTCGGCGTTCACCAGGTCGCGCATCTCGGCGAGATGGGCGCCCAGCGGCATCACCATGTTCACCTCGGCGCCGATGCCCTCGATCAGCCGCCGGATCTCGGCGAGGTCGGAGGGCATGTTGAAGACGCCGTACATCGGGCCGAGGATGTTGACCCGCGGCTTCGCGCCGTCGGGGCGCTTCTTCTCCGGCGGCATCCGGCCCTTGGTCATGCCGTGCTCGGTGAAGATCCAGGTCATCGCCCGATCGGCCGATTCCCACTGGTCCTCGTCGATGGTGCGCGGCAGGAACCGCTGGATCGACGTGCCCTCGGGCGTGACGCCGCCGCCGATCATCTCGGCGATGGAGCCGGTAACGACCACCGACGGCAGCGCCGGGTCGAGCGTCTCCCAGGCGCGCTTCATCGCGCCCTCGGTGCCGTCCTTGCCGAGCTCTTCCTCGGCGAGGCCGGTGACGACGATGGGCAGCTCGTGCGGCGGCAGCCCGTCGGTGTAGTGCAGCACGGAGGTGACCGGCAGGTTCTCGCAGCCCACGGGGCCGTCGATCACCACCTGAAGGCCCTTCACCGCCGTGAAGGCGTAGACCGCACCCCAGTAGCCGCCGGCCCGGTCATGATCCTGGATCAGCATTTCCCACCTCCATTCTTCTTGGTGGAAATATCCCGGGGGTACGGGGGCAGCGCCCCCGCTTCCCGTAGGGTGCGTGCTCGCACGCACCCTACGGGCTGATTGCGGACGGCAGCGCTCATATCATCTGCTCCGCCTTGGCGGCGCGCGCCTGCTTCTCGAGCTTCTTGCGGTGGCGTTCCGCGAACTCGGGATGCAGGTTCGGCGCGCCTTCCCAGATGCCGGCGGTGTCGCCCTCGCCCACGCCGTGGAAGAACTCGGTCATGTGCGCCATGCGGTCCTTGTTCTCCATCGCCGCGCGCATCACCTGCTGCAGCGAGCCGGCCCCCGCGGGCCCCATCAGCGGCCGGGCCGAGATGAGGTTCGTGAAGTAGAGCGAGGGGATCGAGAGCTCCTTGGCCTTCTGCACCACGGGCGTCGTGCCGATGGCGAGGTCGGGCTTCACCGCCTCCATCGCGGCGCAGTCGTCCTCGAGGCTCGCGCGGAAGGTGACCTTCGCGCCATGCGCCTCGAGCCAGGCCGCGTCCTCCGCGCTCCAGGGCGTCTTGGGGCAGGCGGTGCCGACATAGGCGACCTCCGCCCCGCTCTCCACGAGAAGCCGCGCGACCAGAAGCTCGCTGCCCTCGTAGCCCGAGAGCGTGATCCGCCCCTCGAGCCGCGCGCCCTCGAGCGCCTCCTTGATCGACGGCAGCACCGCGTTCTGCGCCTCGGCGATCTTCTCGGGCGGGACGCCGTGCGCCTCGCCGATGGCCTTGAGCCAGGCGGCCGTGCCCTCGTAGCCCACCGGGGCGGAGCCCACGATCGGGCGGCCCGCCGCCTCGAACTCGCGGATCGCGGCGGTGTAGAAGGGGTGGATCGCCGCGACCACCGCGCCGTCGAGCGCGGCGTAAAGCTCGCGCCATTCTCGGCAGGGCACCACAGGCCCGGCGGCGAGGCCCAGGGGCTCGAGCATCCGCCCGATCATCATCGGATCGGCCGGGAACATCTCGCCCAGCATCGTGACCGTCGGCCGCGAGCCACGTCCGCCCTCGGGGGCGGCGACCGGACCGGCCTCGACCTCGGCGCGGGCGTAGTTCAGCATCGCGCCGGCGAGCACGTCCTTGGCCTCCGCATGGGTCGGCACGCCGAAGCCCGGCACGTCGATGCCCACGATCCGCACGCCGTTGATCTCGTCCGGCAGGAGCCGGAGCGGCACGCCGGAGGCGGTCGGCACGCAGAGGTTGGTGACCACGATCGCGTCGTAGTGGTCCGGATCGGCCATTTCATGGACCGCGTCGCGGATGTCCTCGAAGAGCTTGCCGGTCACCAGCGTCTCGGAGCTGAAGGGCACGTAGCCCACCGAGCGCCGCGCGCCGTAGAAATGGCTCACGAAGGTGAGGCCGTAGACACAGCAGGCCGAGCCCGAGAGCATCGTCGCCACCCGGCGCATCCGGAGCCCGACGCGGAGCGAGCCGAAGGCCGGGCACATGCTCTGCGGCTTGTCGTGCGGCCCCTGCGGGTAGTCGGCCGCATACTGGTCGAGGATCTCGGACTGGCCGGCCATGCGCGCGGCCTTCTCCATCTCGGCGCCGGAGTGGCAGCCCATGCCGTCCACGGCGGGCTCGGCCTCCGGGGCGGCGGCGGCGCCACCGGCCTCGGGGGCCGCGCGACGCTCGCCCTCGATCACCACCGCGTCGGCGGCGGCGTCATAACGCACTTCGTCGGTCATGCCGCCCTCCCGTCGTCGCCCGGGGATTTGCGGATGTCTTCGATCAGCCGGCGCAGGCGGTCCGGCGGCGCGGTCTCGACGAGGCGCCGGAGCCGCGCGAGGCGTGCCGCCTCCTTCGGATCAGACGTCGTCATAGACCACCTCCAGGGACTCCTTGGGCTCATAGTACTTGCCCCGCATGTCGGCATCGGTGGCCGGCTCGAGCACGAAGTCGGCGCCCGTGTCCTTGCTGTCGAAGAGGTTGAGCAGGTCATCCTGGCTGAGCGGCGTGGGCCGCAGCGGCGGTGCGCCGGCGACCTCTTCGGCGAGCCCGGCGAAAAGCTCGCCCCACTGGCTCTCGCTGCTGCCGACGATCTGGTAGTTCGCGGATTTCTTGCGCAGGTCGTCGTCCTGCGGGATCGCGGCGAGGATCGGGATATCGACCGACTTCGCGAAGGCCTGTGCCTCGCCCGACTGGTCGTCCTTGTTCACCACGAGGCCGGCGACGCCGACATTGCCGCCGAGCTTGCGGAAATACTCCACCGCCGAGCAGACGTTGTTGGCCACATAGAGCGACTGCAGGTCGTTCGACGCGACGAGGATGACCTTCTGCGCCATGTCCCGCGCGATCGGCAGACCGAAGCCGCCGCAGACCACGTCGCCGAGGAAATCCAGCAGGACGTAGTCGAAATCCCAGTCGTGGAAGCCCAGCTTCTCCAGCAGCTCGAAGCCGTGGATGATGCCGCGCCCGCCGCAGCCGCGGCCCACTTCCGGGCCGCCGAGTTCCATCGCGAAGACGCCGCCGCGCTTGAAGCAGACATCGCCGATCTCGACTTCCTCGCCGGCGAGCTTCTTCTTGGTCGAGGTCTCGATGATCGTCGGGCAGGCCTTGCCCCCGAACAGGAGCGAGGTGGTGTCCGATTTCGGATCGCAGCCGATCAGCAGCACGCGCTTGCCCTGCTCGGCCATCATGTGGCTGAGGTTGGCCAGGGTGAACGACTTGCCGATGCCGCCCTTGCCGTAGATCGCGATGATCTGCGTGTGTTTCGTTGGCTCCTCGGCCGGCACCTCGAGCGTCGGCTCTTCGGCCGCTTCATCTCGAAGACGCTGGTCGAAATCCTTCAGGTTGGGCACTTCGTCCTTCACGCCGCATCCTCCCAGTTGAGAATCATTTTCAGGCAGGACTCGTCCTCGAAGGCGGTCCTGTAGGCGGTCTCGGCCTCCGCGGCGGGGGCCGTGTGCGTGATCAGTCCGGCAAGCGAGAGCGCGCCGCTCTCGACGAGGGCGCGGGTCGCGGCGAGATCCTCGCGCGCCCATTCGGCGGCGACGCGCAGGCGCGCCTCCTTCATGAAAGCGGGCGGGAACGCGAAGGAGAGGCCCTCGGGGTAGAAGCCCGCGAGCACCACCTCGCCGCCCTTCTCCAGCCGCCCGATCAGATCGTCCAGGATCGCGGCGTTGCCGGAGGCGTCGTAGATGGAGCGATAGTCGCGCTTCGGGTCGTCCTCGGGGCGGAGCACCTCGTAGCCCTCCGCGCCGCCCGAGCGGCCCTCGGAGATTTCCCAGACGGTCGGCGCCGGCGCGCCGGCGGCGATGGTCAGCCGCGCGAGCAGCCGGCCAAGCACGCCGTGCCCCACGATCAGGTCGGGCACCCGCTTGTCGAGCCCCGCCATCGCGTGGCGCGCGGTCGCGGCGAGGGCGAGCAGAGCACCCTCCGCGCCCCAGCCCGCCTCGATCGGCGTGACGCGGTCGGCCTGCGTGACGAGCAGATGCGCCGCCCCCCCGAAGAGGCCGAAGGCCCCGTCGAAGCAGTTCGCGCCGGGGACGAAAACGTGCTGTCCGGGCTTGTACCCGGTCGCCGGGTCGGCCTCGACGATCTCGCCGGCCGCCTCGTAGCCCGGCACCAGCGGATAGCCCATGCCCGGAAACGGCGGCATCTGCCCCGTGTAGAAGAGCTTTTCCGTGCCGGTGGAGATGCCGGAGTGATCGATGCGCACCACCAGATCACCCTCGCCCGGCGCGACGAGCGGCACGCTGTCGAGGCGCAGATCCTTCGGTCCGTTCAGGAGCACCGCTGGTGTGTGCATCGTCTCTCTCCCTCACCGGGGCCGGGGCGAGTCGCCCGTCGGCACTGTCGGCGTTATGGGTGTCAGTTTATCTTTACACATGGGCATGTCAATTAGCCGTGACGTAAAAACTGTCAGCCTTGCACGACAGATTGCACCGGCTTGCGCGCCACGAGCGCCGTGGTGACGTAAGGGCGCAGGCATTTCGGCCGCTCCGGCGTCTCGAAGCCGGCCTCGCGCAGGAGCGCGGCGATCTCGGCGGCGGAGCGGGTGCGGCCGGTGCGCATCGCCATGCAGTAGAAGGCGAAGTAGACGTCGGTCGCCCG
>NZ_JAWLFS010000193.1:0-5915 GCF_041685465.1 Rhodosalinus sp.
ACCTCCTGCATCGAGATCACCTCGCCCTCCATGCCGGTGACCTCGGTGATCGAGACCATCCGGCGCGAGCCGTCCTGCAGGCGGCTGGCCTGCACGATCAGGTTGACGGCGCTCGCGATCTGGCTGCGCACCGCCTTGAGCGGCATCTCGATGCCGGCCATGGCGATCATGTTCTCGAGGCGCGAGACCGCGTCGCGGGCGTTGTTGGCGTGGATCGTCGTCATCGAGCCGTCGTGGCCGGTGTTCATCGCCTGCAGCATGTCGATGACCTCCTCGCCGCGGGTCTCGCCGACGATGATCCGGTCGGGACGCATCCGCAGCGCGTTCTTCAGGCAGTCGCGCTGCGTGACCGCGCCGCGGCCCTCGACGTTCGGCGGGCGGCTTTCCATCCGGCCGACATGCGTCTGCTGGAGTTGCAGTTCGGCGGTGTCCTCGATCGTGAGGATGCGCTCGTCGTCGCCGATGAAGGAGGACAGCGCGTTGAGCGTCGTCGTCTTGCCCGAGCCCGTGCCGCCCGAGACGATGACGTTCAGCCGGCAGGCGACCGCGGCCTGCAGGTAGGCGGCCATCTCCTCGGTGAAGGCGCCGAAGCGGATCAGGTCGTCGATCCCGAGCTTTTCCTTCTTGAACTTGCGGATCGAGACGAGGCTGCCGTCGACGGCGATCGGGGGCACCATCGCGTTGAAGCGCGAGCCGTCGGCGAGGCGCGCGTCGACGTAGGGGTTCGATTCGTCGACGCGCCGGCCCACCGCGCTCACGATCTTGTCGATGATCCGCAGCAGGTGGCGTTCGTCCTTGAAGGTGACGTCCGAAAGCTCCAGCCGGCCGTCGCGTTCCACGAAGATCTGCTGCGGGCCGTTCACGAGGATGTCGTTCACGCTGTCGTCCTGCAGCAGCGTCTCGAGCGGGCCGAGGCCGCGCACCTCGTCGTAAAGCTCCTGGTTCAGCGTCGTGCGGTCCTCGCGGTTGAGGACGATGCCCTTCTCCTGAAGGGCCTCCGAGGCGATGTCATTGATCTCGGCGCGCAGGTCCGCCTCGGTCGCGTGCTCCAGCGCGGCGAGGTTGAGGTTCTCGAGCAGTGCGCGGTGCAGCTCCAGCTTGATCTCGCCGAGGCGCTCCTTGCGCTTCTTCTCCTTGTCGGCAGGCGCGGCCTGCGCCGCGCTGCGCTGGGAGGGCCGGCGGATGACCGTGGGCTGTTCGGTCTTCTGCGGCTCCGGCGCGGGCGCGGCGGTCTCGGCCTCCCGGGCGGGGCGCGCGGCGTTGGCTGCCTGTTTCTTGTAACGCGAGAACATCGGATCCCTCCTCAGGCGGCTTCGGGGGCGGCGCGGCCGAGGTCGTAAAGCGATTGCGCGAGCTTGGCGATGTCGCGGCGCAGGTGGTTCTTCGGCGCGGAGACCGCGAGGGGCGTGCCGTGATCGCCCGATTGCGTGACCTGCCGCCCGCCGTCGGCAAGTTGCAGGTCGATGGAGATGTCGAGCGATTCGGCCATCCGCTTGATGCGGGACTTGCCGTTCAGATCGGTGAAGCGCGGCGCACGGTTGAGCGCGAAGCGCAGCTTCTCGAAGGGCAGCTCCTCGGCCTGCAACGCACGCTTGAGGCGCAGGGTGTTCTGCGCCGAGCGCATTTCCAGCTCGACGAGCGCGAAATAGACGTGCGCGGCGCTCAGCACGGTCTCGGTCCACTGCACGACCGCGCCCGGCATGTCCACGACGACGAAGTCGAAGTGCCGCGCGGCCATGTCGAGCACGCGCTCGATGTCCTGCGGGGTGACGATGTCGAGCGGGACGAGATCGGAGGGCGCGGTGAGCACCTGCAACGTCTCCTCGTAGGCGACGAGCGCCTGACCGAAGACCTCCTCGTCCATCGCCTCGGTATCGTTCAGCATCTCGAAGACCGCCTCGCGCCGCGGCAGGTCGAGATAGGTCGCCGTGGCGCCGCGCTGCAGGTCGAGGTCGAGCAGGCAGACACGCGGCGCGCTCTCCTTGGTGACCGTCGCGAGTTCCCAGGCGAGATTGACGGCAAAGGTGCTCGCGCCCACGCCACCGGCCAGACCCTGCACCGCGAGGATCACCCCGTCGCCGTCGCCCCCGTCCGCGAGTTTTGTTCCCTCCGCGGCGACCTTCGCGGGCGCCGGCTGGCGCAGGCGCTTGATTGCCGCCATCAACTCGCCCTCGGGCAGCGGGTAGGGCACGAATTCGTTGGCGCCCTGGCGCAGAAGCTGATGCAGCGCGGCCGGGGTGACGTCCTCGGCGATGAGAATTACCTTGATGTCCCTCGCGGCCGCCGCGGCGATCACCTCGCCCATGAGGGCGAGGTTCTCCTCGTCCTCGCCGTCGATCGCCATCGCCACGAACTCCAGCATGGTCGCGTCGGGCTGGTTGAAGAAGGTGAGCGCCTCCGAAAATCCGAGGTCGCCCCAGCTTTCGCCGAGGGCCGCCTCCATGTCCTCGATCAGCAGGTCGAACTCCTGCACGTCACGGCTGATCGTGCAGGCCACGATCGGAGCGGGGTCGGTTTGCAGGCTCGCCGTACTGTTCATCGCCTCACGTCCTGTCCTTGGGCCGCCGCACCGGAGGCGGCCATCCGGGGGAGGGACCGTGCACGCGGCACGGCACTCCTTCTGTCCGGGGACATTCGTCGAAGAGTTGGGCGATATTAGGGCTGAAAGATCGTATTATTGGGTCTGCGGCGACGATCGCCGCAGGGGCCGATCACTGTCCGCCCGGGCCGCCGCCTGCGCCGGCCTCGAAGTCGCTCTGCGGCTCGGCGCTCGCGACGTACTCGCGATAGATCACCTCGGCGTAGCGCCCGTCGAGGACGGTGGGATGCCGCTCGTAGAAGCCGTTGACCTCGGTCACGGTGCGCCGGTTGCGCCGTTCACGGCCTTCGGTGACGATGAGCGGCTGGCGCTCTCCGAAGGACACGACGGCCTCCAGCCGGTCGCGCGAGATGCCCTGGCTTGCGAAGAAGTCGACCACCGCATTGGCCCGCCGCAGACCGAGGCTCTGGTTGTAGGCATCCGTGCCCACGAGATCGGTGTGGCCGTAGACGCGGAAGCGCAGCTCCGGGAACTGCCGGATGAAATCCGCCTGCCGGGCGAGCGTCGCGCGCGCCTTGGGTCCGAGGCGGGCGCTGTCGAAGTCGAAATTCACCGTCGTCTCGACCGAATCGGCGAATTTCCCGGCCAGCGCGGTGACGCAGTCCTTTTCGCCGGTCATGCACTGGGTGTTGTGCATGGTCGCCGCGCCGAAGGTGCCATGCGAATCCGCGATCGCGCCGGCCTCGCTCTCGAAGGCGCTGCGCTGGCCCGGCGCGCAGGCGGCGAGGAGCCCGGCGGCGAGGCCGAGGCAGGCGAGGGGGGCACGCGGCGTCGGCATCGTCTGTCTCCTGTTCCTCAGTCCAGAACGTAGCCGTAGGAGCCGGAGAAATCCTGGCGCGAAACCTCTCCGGCCGCGCCGCCGGCAGCCTCGCCGGAGCGGGAGACCTGCCCGTGCAGGAAGAGGTCGCGCTCCGTCGGCGGCTGCACCCGGTCGGTGGGCAGCGCGAGCGCCTCGCCCCGGGTCGGCGTCACGAGATGCGGTGTCACGATGACCACGAGTTCGGACTGCGCGCGCTGGTACTCCGCGCTGCGGAAGAGCGCGCCGAGCACGGGGATGTCGCCCAGCCATGGCACCTGCCCCGAGAGGTCGCGGAAATCGTCCTGCAGAAGCCCGGCGATGGCGAAGCTCTCGCCGTCGCGCAGCTCGACCGTGGTCGAGGCCTCGCGCCGGCTGAAGGCGTCGATCGTGAAGCCGTCGCTCTGGAACCCGTTCGTCGAATCGACCGAGGAGACCGCGGCGACCATCTCCAGATTGACGAGGTCGCCGTCCACGACGCGCGGAACGAAGTCGAGCTCGACGCCGAAGGGTTTGAACTCCACCGATATGGTCCCGCCCTCCTGCGAGACGGGGACGGGGTATTCGCCGCCGGCGAGGAACTTGGCCTCCTGCCCCGAGAGCGCCGTCAGGTTCGGTTCGGCGAGGGTTCGCACCATGCCCTTCGATTCGAGCGCCTCCAGGAGGACACCCACCTCGACCGCGCCCACGTCGAAGCCGAGCAGAAGCGCACCGTTGTTCTCGCTGCTTCCGGGGAGGTTGCCGTCGAGCAGCGACTGTTGTGCGCCGCCCGTCACGCCGGAGTTCGTGCCCGAGCGAACCCCGAGATCGCCGTCGAGCGCGGAGCCCCCGAGCGCGAGCGACGTGCCCAGCGACTTGGAGACGGACCGCCGCATTTCGGCGAAGCGGACCTTCAGCATGACCTGCTGCACGCCCGCCACGCTCATCAGGTTGGAGACCCGCTCGGGCGCGTAGCGTTCGGCAAGGTCCAGCGCGCGCTGCATCTTCTGGGTCGAGGAGGCCGTGCCCGACAGGACGATCCCGTCGTTCGCCGTGCGCACCTCGATGTTCTCGCCGGGCAGGATCTGGCGCAGGCGCTCCTTGAATTCGGTGATGTCCGCGGCGACCCGCACCTCGACGTTGGTGATCAGCTGCCCGTTCTCGTCGAGCAGCGTGAGGGTCGTGATGCCGGGCGTGCGCCCGAGCACATAGATCGTCCGGTCCGAGAGCGACGAGATGTCGGCAATCTCGGGGTTGGCGATGGAGAGCTCCGCGAAGGGCTCTTCGCTTTCCACGACGACCGCCCGGTTCATCGCGACGTTCAGCGATTTTGCCGTGCCCGACGTGATTTCGCGGACATCGCTCGCGGCGACCGCGAGTGGAAACTGCGTCAGGCTTGCGGCCAGCGCCACCAGGGCGGCGCGGAAGGCGCGCTCGATTGTCATGCGACCTGCCTCTCGATCACGGATGATGGCGGGTCTGGCGCCCGCTTTCACGGTACCCTGCGGCAAGCGGGCAAAATAATCAAGAATCAACGTCTTTCGCTTCGGGTCTGCTGTGGATAACCGGCAACAGACTGGCGCGCGCCCCCGCCCGGCGGTCCCGCGACCGGCAGGCGGGGGCGCGGCAAGGCTCAGTTCGTGCAGGGAATCTCGATATTGACGACCTCGCTGCCACGGCGGGTGCGGATCGTGCAGTCCTCCTTCTCGGGGACGGCCTCGGGCTCCGGCGGCGGCGCGATGCCGAGAAGGCCCATCTGGTCGACCTGCACCGCCTGGGACACGGTGTCGTCGTTCGCGCCGACGAGCGAGAGCGAAAGCCGGCCCGTCGATTGCGCCTGCGCGAGGGCCGCGACCTGTTGCGGCGTCGCGGCCACCGTCACGGTGCGCGCGATGGTCGTCCCGGAAAGGTCGCTGCTGTCGGCCTGCTGGTCCACGGCGACGAGCTCGATGCCGGTCTGGATGAGCTTCGTGACCTCGCCGCGGTTCGCGTCGGGCGCGTCGACGCGGCCGGTCCAGTAGACGTCCACCCGGTCGCCGGGCCGCAGGAAGCCCGAGACGCCGGAGGCCACGTCGACCTTGATCGCGAAGGCGCGCATGCCGCGGGCGATGCGCATCGTCAGCCCGCCCTGCTCGCCCGGGCCGGTGACCTTCGGGGCGAGAATCGGTTCGTGCGTCTCCATGGTGCGGAGCACGAGGCGCCGGCCCTCCTCGCTGAAAAGATCGTCGGCCTCGGCGAGGAAGGCGCCCTCGGGCACCCATTCCTCGGGCCAGCGGATGGCCTGCACATCCTCCCGGCGGAGGGTGTCGCCATACTCCAGCCGCGTCTTCGCGACATAGACCTCGGTGAGCGGAATCTGTTCCGGCTGCTGCGCGCGCTCGGCGGCGAGCGCGGCCTCGTATCGATCGATGTAATTCTTGGCCATGTAAACCGCGCCGCCGGCGAGCGCGATGCCCACAAGGAGGACCAGGCCGAATACCATGCGCATGTCGAATACCTCGCGTCAGTCGCCGCCGTTCTGCGGCATGTCGGTTACGGCGA
>NZ_JAWLFS010000010.1:0-23816 GCF_041685465.1 Rhodosalinus sp.
CTCGGCGACGCGGCGGCTGCGCAGGTAGACCGGCGGCGCGACGCCTTCGGCCGTGGCGCGCGCCGCCCAGATCGCGTCCTTCTTCGGGCGCGGCCCCCGGTCCGCGCCACCGGACCAGTCCACCATGAGCACCGTGTCGACCCTCACCGCGCCGCCAGCCGCGCCCGCGCCGCGGCGAGATCCTCGGGCGTGTTCACGTTGAAGAAGGCCGCTTCCGACGTGAAGGCGACCGTCACCGCCCCCTGCCCGGCGGCGAACTCGCGCACCTTCGCCTCGCCCCGGTCGAGCGCGTCGCGGAGCGCCGGGGCGAGGCGCACGGGCCAGAGCGCGCAGAGCGGGTGCAGCGCGCCCTCCGGGCCCGCGGCCACTGCCGGACGCGCGCCCTCGCCGGAGGCCGCGCGGAGACGGGGCACCAGATCGGGCGGCAGAAAGGGCGTGTCCGCCGGCGCCGTCACCGCCGCGTCGGCGCCCTGCCCCGCTGCCCAGTCGAGCGCGGCGAGCACACCCGCGAGCGGCCCGGGCCACCCCGGCACCGGGTCGGGCAGCACCGGCAGGCCCAGCCTGGCGAAGCGGGCGGGATCGCCGTTCGCGTTGAGCGCGAGCGCCGCGACATGGCCCGCGAGCTCCCCGGCGACATGCGCGGCGAGCGGCCGGCCCGCGAGGTCGAGGAGCGCCTTGTCGCCCCCGCCCATCCGGCGCGCGCGGCCGCCGGCGAGGATCACGCCCACCGTCCTCATCCGGGCGCCGCGCCGGTTTGCATCCCTGCCGCCGCGGGTCTATGGCCGGGGGCCGGTTCATTCGGGAGCCATCGCATGGCGACATCTTCCCCGCGCGGCGCCTTCATGCAAGGGGTGCGCGACGCGCTTCCCTTCACGCTCGTGGTCTCGCCCTTCGCGCTGCTCTTCGGCGTGGTGGCGACGGAGGCGGGTCTCAACGTGCTCGAGGCGCTGAGTTTCTCGGTCGTGGTGATCGCGGGCGCCTCGCAGTTCGCGGCGCTGCAGCTCCTGTCCGAGAACGCGCCGACGCTGATCGTGCTCGCCTCGGCGCTGGCGGTGAACCTGAGGATGGCGATGTATTCCGCCTCGCTCACGCCGCATCTCGGGAAGGCGCCGCTCTGGCAGCGCGCGCTCGTGGCCTATTTCCTCGTCGATCAGACCTATGCGCTCGCCGCCGTGAAATTCGAGCGCGAGCGGCTGACGCTCTCCGAACGGCTCGCCTATTTCTGGGGCACGGTCACACCGATCTGTCCGCTCTGGTACGTGATGACGGTCGTCGGCGCGCTCGTGGGCACGGCGATCCCGGCGGGCGTGCCGCTGGATTTCGCGCTGCCGATCACCTTCATCGCGCTGATCGCGCCGATGCTGCGCACGCTCGCGCATGTCGTCGCGGCGGGGGTCTCGGTCGCGCTGGCGGTCGGCTTCGCCTTCCTGCCCTACAACCTCGGGCTGATGGTGGCGGCGCTCGGTGCGATGACGGCGGGGGCGCAAACCGAGGTCTGGGTGGAGCGTCGGCGGGGGCCTGCGGAATGACCGGCGACGCGGCGATCCCCCCGGGCGAGCTCTGGATCGTCATGATCGGGCTCGGGCTCGGCAGCTTCGGGCTGCGCTTCGTCTTTCTGGGCCTCGTGGGGGACCGCGCCCTGCCCGCGTGGCTCTTGCGCCACCTGCGTTATACCACCGTCGCGGTGCTGCCGGGGCTGGTCGCGCCGATGGTTCT
The DNA here is from genome assembly GCF_041685465.1 of Rhodosalinus sp. Classification (NCBI taxonomy): domain Bacteria; kingdom Pseudomonadati; phylum Pseudomonadota; class Alphaproteobacteria; order Rhodobacterales; family Paracoccaceae; genus Rhodosalinus; species Rhodosalinus sp. The sequence goes on from NZ_JAWLFS010000010.1 coordinate 1,717, forward strand.
CTGGCCCTCGGCCACCGGCGGCACGCCGGAGCCCGCGCGCCTCGCCGCGGCGGCGGTCACGCTCGGCCTCGGCGTGACGACGAAGAACGTGCTGCTCTCGATCGGGAGCGGTGCGGCGACGCTCGGCCTCGGGCTCTGGCTCTTTTGATCAGGGGCGGCTGCCGGTCTCCGGACCCTGGTAGGACATGATCGCCTTGAACTTGTCCGGGTCGTCGTATTCGACGAGCTTCTCGGTCTCGACACCCGGCAGCTTCTCGAAATCCTCCATCAGGCGCTTCGGGAACCAGACCGGGCGGATGCTTTCGAAGCCGGGCAGCTCCGAGAGGACGCGCGCCGTCTCGATCGTGCAGCGGGCGGGCTGCACGGGGCCGGCCTCCTGCACCTTGCGGAGCGCCATCTCCGCCACCTCGGGCGAGACGATCTTCGTCTGTATGATGACGTGGTAGGTCTCGCGCGCGTGGGCGCTGCGGTAGATGCGCTCGAATTCCGGGGTCACGCCGAAGAGCACGTCGTTGCGCTCGGGCACGTCCGGGTGCCCGGTATCGCCGGCAGGGTCGAAGATCACCTGCTGCGAGGCGTTGATCAGCAGGCTCGTGTGCGCACCGGACCCGGTCCGGTTGCTCACCATCGTGTAGAGCCGGATCATCGGCGGCGCGTCGCTCGCGTAGGCGGCGCGCGCCACCACCTCGTCCGGCGCCCAGGTGCCCATGTTCGGCGGCCCGCAGCCCGCAGCGGCGGCCGCGAGGGGAAGAAGGAGAAACCGCCGCCGCTGCATCGATGCGCGCCCCGAACGGCAGGTCAGGAGTTGAAGAGCGCGAGGAAGACGAGAATTCCGATCGCAACGCCACCGACCCAGATCGAGGCCTTCACGAAGCCCTCGAAGGTCTTCTCCTGCTCGGTGATGTCCATCTTGCCGGTCTTGTTCTCTTCGGCCATGGGGTCGTGTCCTCCGTCTGCCGCTTGCATGTCCTGCCTCACGGATACCGCGGCGCCCCGCACCGGGCAAGCGCCGCGGCGCCGGTTCAGCCCGTGCGCCGGTATTCCCAGGCGCCCTGCTCGTTCAGGCGGCGCGCGGCGCGGCCCGCCTGATGCAGGTGGTTGAGATGCGCGATCGCCTCGACAAGGGCAAGGCCGTACTCCGCCCGCCCGATGTCCCGCTTGAAGAGCGCCGGGAAGCACTGGGCGGCGGTGCGCGGCGTCTCGAGGTGGCGCTCCAGCCGCTCCAGCGCGCCGTGGTGGTTCTCGATCAGCTGGCGCAGGCGGAGCGGCAGCCCGGTGAAGGGCAGCTTGTGCCCGGCGAGGGCGAGCTGATCGGGCCGTGCATGGGTGGCGAGCCGCCCGCAGGCCTCCAGCCAGTCCGCGAGCGGGTCGGCCTCCGGCTCGGTCGCGTAGACCCCGATGTTGGAGCTGATCGAGAGGATCGCCTGATCGCCGGTCAGCACGAGCCCGTCGTCGCGGCTCCAGAAGGTGGCGTGCTCCGGCGCGTGCCCGGCGCCGCAGCGGATGTCCCAGGTGCGGCCGCCCATGCGGATCGTCCCGCCCTCGGCCAGCCGCGTGAAGCCGAGCGGCAGCGGCCAGACGACGTCGGCGAAGTTGAAGGGACGCTCCGCGGCGCGCTCGGCGAGGATGTCCTCGGCCATCCCGGCGCGGCGCCAGAAGGCGAGCGTCTCCGCCGTCGGGCGGTCCTGCGCGTCGAGCGTCAGCATCCGCGCGAAGAGCCAGGCGGTGCGCGTGGTCAGAAGCTCGGCACCGTGCTCGGACTGGAACCAGCCGGCGAGGCCGACATGGTCGGGGTGGTGGTGCGTGACGATCACCCGCCGCACGGGCCTGCCCCCGAGCGGGCCGTCGAGGAGCGCCTGCCAGATCGCGCGGCTGCGCCGGCTGCTGACGCCGGTGTCGACGATGGTCCAGCCGTCCCCGTCGTCGAGCGCATAGACGTTGACGTGGTCGAGCGCCATCGGCAGCGGCATCCGCAGCCAGAGCACGCCTTCGGCCACCTCGGTCGCGTCCCCCTCCGCGGGCGGGTGGTCCCACGGGGTGCGGATGCCGTCGCCGCCGTCCATCAGGTGCACCTGCCCGTCGTCTGCGGGGTGGGCTCTGTCCTGTCCGGGCCGCACTGCCGGCGTTGCGGGGAGGCAGAGATCGGAATCATGCTGGCTGGCCTTCGATGGTTCCCGTCCGCGCGTTGCCCTGCGCGCCGAAGCTCGTATCGACCGTCCATCATGCGGCCAGGTCGTCGTCGCTGAGCGCGTAGAGGTCCGCGCCGCCCGCGCGCGCCTCGGCAAGAAGGCCCGCGTGCTCGGGCAGCAGGCGGCGGACATAGACCTGCGCGAGCGCGGTGCGCGGCCCCGCCCCGCCCTCGGCGCGCGCGGCGCGCAGGTGGTAGTGCCCGCCGAGCACCCGCGCCATGGCGCGCAGGTAGGGCACGGAGCCCGCGAAGCGGTCAGTGAGCTCGCCCGTGGCGACGAGCGCCTCGGTCGCCTCGCGCAATTCCTCGGCCGCCTGCCAGACGGGGCCGGCGAGGTCGGGGAGCGCGCCGCGCGCCGCCTCGGCCTCCGCCTCGATCTCGTCGATGAGCGCCTGCGCCGCCTCACCGCCGTCGGCGAGCTTGCGGCCCACGAGGTCCATCGCCTGGATGCCGTTGGTGCCCTCGTAGATCGCGCTCACCCGCACGTCGCGCCAGTACTGCGCGGCGCCGCTCTCCTCGATCACGCCCATGCCGCCGTGGATCTGGATCCCCGTGTCGGCGAGCGCGAGCCCGGTGTCGGTGCCGTAGGCCTTGGCCACCGGCGTCAGCAGCGCCGCCCGCGCGGCCCAGCCGGCCTCGCCCGTCGCGGTCTCCATGTCGATCGCCACGGCACAGGCGAAGGCCACGGCCCGCGCCGCGAAGAGCTCGGCCTTCATCGTGGCGAGCATCCGGCGCACGTCGGCGTGCTCGACGATGGCGCCGCTGCCGCCCTCGACCGGCGTCGCGCCCTGCCTGCGCTCCAGCGCATAGGCGAGCGCGTGCTGATAGGCGCCCTCGGCCACGCCGATCCCCTGCATGCCGACACCGAGGCGCGCGTTGTTCATCATGGTGAACATGCAGCGCATCCCCTTGTTGGGCGCGCCGATCAGCCAGCCGGTCGCGCCCTCGTAGGCGAGCGTGCAGGTCGCGCTCGCATGCAGGCCCAGCTTTTCCTCGATGCCGACGACGCGGATCGCGTTGCGCTCGCCCGGCGTGCCGTCCTCGCGGGGCACGTATTTCGGCACGAGGAACAGGCTGATCCCCTTCGTTCCCGCCGGCGCGTCCGGCAACCGGGCGAGGACGAGGTGGCTGACGTTCTCCGCGAAGTCGTTGTCGCCCCCGGTGATGTAGATCTTCTGCCCCGTGAGCCGGTAGGTGCCGTCCTCCGCGGGCTCGGCCCGCGTCGCGGCCGCGCCCACGTCCGAGCCCGCCTGCGGCTCGGTCAGGTTCATCGTCGCCGTCCAGTCCCCGCTCGCGAGCTTCGGGATGTAGAGCGCCTTGATCCAGTCGGGCGCATGGTGATCCAGCGCCTCGATCTGGCCCTGCGCCATCAGCGGCGAGAGCTGCGCGGCGAGGCAGGCGCCCGACATCATCTCGTTGAGCGCCGTCGCCACCGTGATCGGCAGGCCGAGCCCGCCGTGCGCCTCCGGCCCCGAGACGCCCAGGAAGCCGCCCTCGCCGAGCGCGCGGTAGCCCTCCGCGAAACCGGGCGAGAGGCGCACGACCCCGTTCTCGAAGCGCACGGGATGCGTGTCGCCGGAGCGCTGGAGCGGCGCGAGCACCTCCTCGCAGACCCGGCCCGCCTCGGTCAGCATGGCCGCCACGACGTCGGGCGCCGCCTCGGCGAAGCGGTCGGTGGCCGCGACCTTCCGGAAGTCCACGACGTGATCCAGCAGGAAGCGATACTCGGGCACCGGCGCGTGATAGGGCATGAACGACCTCGCGGGCTTGGCATGTCTCCGGGGCGGGTGTATGCCCGCTTTCCCGACGGAAGGCTAGGTCAGCCCGCCGCACCCGCAACCGCAACGCTGCGTCACGAATGCCCCGCCGCCCCGCCCGTCCAGAGCGTCTCGCCCCCGACGCCGCCGGCGTCGCCCGCGCCGCCGCGCTTCTGCGCGAGGGCCGCCTCGTCGCGATCCCGACCGAGACGGTCTACGGCCTTGCCGCCGACGCGCGGACCCCCGAGGCGGTCGCCGCGATCTATGCCGCCAAGGAACGGCCCGCCTTCAACCCGCTGATCGCCCATGTCGCCGACGCCGACGCGGCGGCGGCGCTCGTGCACTGGCCCGAGACCGCCGCGCGGCTGGCGCGGGCCTTCTGGCCCGGGCCGCTGACGCTCGTCCTGGCCCTCCGGCCGGGCCATGGGCTCGCCCCCGGCGTGACCGCGGGGCTGGAAACGCTCGCCGTGCGCGTGCCGGACCAGCCCGTGACGCGCGCGCTCCTCGCCGCGATGGGCGGCCCGCTCGCCGCGCCCTCGGCCAATCCCTCCGGCCGGCTGAGCCCCACCCGTCCCGAGCACGTCATCGCGGGCCTCGGCGAGCGGATCGCCGCGGTGCTCGACGCCGGCCCCTGCCCGGTCGGTGTCGAATCGACGATCCTGGCGCTCGAGCCCACGCCGCGCCTCCTGCGCCCCGGCGGGGTCCCGGCCGAGGCGATCGAGGCGGTCCTCGGCGCGCCCCTCGCCGGCTGTGCGCCGGACCCGGCCACGCCGCAGGCGCCCGGGCAGCTCGCCTCGCACTACGCGCCGCGCGCCGCGCTCCGGCTGAACGCGGACGCGCCGCGCCCGGGCGAGCGGATGCTCGGCTTCGGCGAGGTGGCGGGCGAGTTGACGCTGTCGGCGACGGGCGATCTGGCCGAGGCGGCGGCCAACCTCTTTCACCACCTGCACGCGCTCGACGATGGCACCCACCCGATCGCCGTGGCGCCGATCCCCCAGACGGGCCTCGGCCGCGCGATCAACGACCGGCTGCGCCGCGCCGCCGCGCCGCGGGACTGAGGCGCGCTCAGGCGCGCCCGCCGCTCCCCGAGAGCATCAGCGTGTCGATGCCCAGCGTCTCGAGCGCGGCCTGCCACTTGCCGGCGTCGTCGCGCGCGAAGACGAGCTCCGGCGTCGCGTCGGCGGTGAGCCAGGCGTTCTGCGCGAGCTCCGCCTCGAGCTGGCCCGCGCCCCAGCCCGCGTAGCCGAGCGCCATCAGCGCCTGACCCGGCCCCTCGCCCCGCGCGAAGGCCTCGAGGATATCGAGCGTCGCCGTCATGGCGAAGCGCGCGTCCACCGTGAGCGTGGAGTCCGACGTGTCGTAATCCGGCCCGTGCAGCACGAAGCCCCGCCCGGTCTCGACAGGGCCGCCGAAGTGCACCTTCATGTGCCGCGCGCCCGGCCCCGCCTCGATCTCGAGCTGTTCGAAGAGGTCGGAGAGGGTGACGTCGTCGGTGGGCTTGTTGAGGATGAGGCCCATCGCCCCCTCCTCGGAATGGGCGCAGACGAGCACCACGCTGCGCTCGAAGCGCGGGTCGCCCATCGCCGGCATCGCGATCAGGAGCTTCCCCGTCAGGGGGGTGACCTCGGACATTCCGCCTCTCCGTTGCTCGAAGAGCAACATGACCCCGCCCGCGGGGCGCTTCAAGGGTGCCGGCTCGCCGGAACGTGAGCGCAGGCGCCTTGGCAAAGCCGCCGCGCTGCGCAATCTGGGCCCATGCGACTGCGATCCCTCCTGCTTTCTCTCGGCGCGCTCTCCGCCGCGGCCCTGGCGCCCGCGGCCCCGGCGCGCGCGCTCGACGTCGTCAAGGGCGAGATCCTGCCGGGCTGGCGCCGCGCCGACGGGACGCATCTCGCCGGGCTGCGGCTGACGCTCGACCCGGGGTGGAAGACCTACTGGCGCGCACCGGGCGACGCGGGCATCCCGCCGGACTTCGACTGGAGCGGGTCGGGCAACCTCGGCGGGGTGGAGATCGCCTGGCCCGTGCCGGAGGTCTTCGACCAGAACGGCATGCGCACGATCGTCTATTCGGACGAGGTGGTGCTGCCGCTGCGCGTGGACCCGAGGCGCGCCGGCGAGGCGGTGGCGCTCTCCGCCGAGATCTCCCTCGGCGTCTGCGAGGACATCTGCATCCCGGCCGAGATCGCGGTCGAGGGCACGCTGCCCGCCACCGGCGGCACCCCCGATCCGGCGATTGCCGCGGCCCTCGCCGCACGCCCCCTCGACGCGGAGGACGCCGACGTCGGGGCCGTCACCTGCACCGTGACGCCCACCGAACGCGGCGTCACGCTCAGCGCCACGGTCGCGCTGCCCCGCGCGGACGCGAGGACCGCGGCGGTGATCGAGCCGGGCGATCCCGAAATCTGGGCCTCCGAGCCGGACCTCGCGCATCCCGCGCCGGACCGGGTCGTGGCGACCAGTGACCTGGAGCACGTGGGCGGCGGCGCCTTCGCACTCGACCGGAGCGCGGTGCGCATCACCCTTCTCGGCGCCGGCACGGCGGTGGACATCCGCGGCTGCGCCGGCGGTTAGCGCCCAAGCGGTTTCGGGAAACCGCTTGGCCAAGCGCGTTGCAACGCGCTTGGCCCGGCCGCTCACGCCGCGCGACGCCCGGGCCGGGTGACGAGCCGCACCGCCAGCGCCGCCGCCAGCGCGACCACCGCCGCCCCCGCGAGGTAGGCGGCGAGCGCGGCAGCCATCGGCGGCGCGGCCGCGAGCCCGGGCATCAGATCGGCGATCGGCGGCGTCAGCGCCCCGGTCACCGCCGTCCAGCCGAGCGTCGCCGCCAGCCAAGCGAGGCTCGCCAGCGCGCCGAGCCGGAGCCCGGTGCGCGCGCCCCGCGCCCGGAAGCGCAGCCCCCGGCGGAAGGCGCGCACCAGCCGGCCGAGATCGGTCTGCGCCGCGAGCAGCGCGGGCACCACGAGCAGCACGAGCACCATCCCGAAGCCGAGCCCGTAGACCAGCGTGATCACCGTGGGCTTCAGGAACTCGGCCTGGCTCGAGCCTTCGTAGAGCAGCGGCGTGAGGCCGAGCACCGTCGTCGCCGTCGTCAGGAGCACGGGCCTGAGCCGGTCGGCCGCCCCGTCCACGATCGCCGGGGCGAGGCCACGGGTGCGCGCCTTTTCGGCGATGGTGGTCATCAGAACGATCGAATCGTTCACGATGATGCCCGTCATGCCGAGAAGCCCCACCACCGAGAACATCGAGAGCGGCACGCCCCAGGCATTGTGTCCCCAGATCGCGCCGACGAGACCGAAGGGAATCACCGCCATCACCACGAACGGCCGCGTCCAGCTTCCGAAGATCCACGCCAGCGCGAGGTAGATCCCCGTGAGGCAGAGCAGAAGCCCCGTCACCGCGTCGGCGAGGAACTCGCTTTCCTGCTCCGAGAGCCCGGAGACCCGCCAGTTCACCTGCCGCTCGGCGGCGATGGCGGGCAGGATCTCTTCCTCCAGCGCGGTGCGGATCTCGGCCGTGCGCGCGGCGTCCTCCATGTCGATGTCGCCGGTGACCGAGACGACGCGCAGCCCGTTCTCCCGCCGCACCGTCGAGAAGCCCGTCCGCCGCTCGACCGAGACCACGTCGGCAAGCGGCACATAGGCGCCCTCGGGCGTGCGGAGCTGCATCCGGTCCATGAAATCGGCCTTGAGCGCGTCCTCGGGCAGTTCCACGCGGATCGCGGCGCTGCGCGGGCCGGCGGGATAGGTCGCCGCCTCGATGCCGCCCAGACGGTCGCGCAGAACCCGGCCGAGCCCCTCCGCAGAGAGGCCCAGGGCATGGCCCTGCGCCGTGAGCTCGAGGATCAGCTCCTCCTTGTCGTAGGGCAGGTCGTCCTCGACGCCCGACACCTCCGGGAAGCGCGCCACGGCCGTCTTGAGATCCTCGGCGGCGGCCTTCAGCGTCCCGGCCGAAGCGCCGTGGAACTGCACGTCGAGCGCGTCGCCTCCCGGCCCCGAGCGGAAGCCGCGGAAGGTGACCGTCTCGGCCATCGGGTGGCGCTCGACGCGCTCCTGCAGGGCGCCGACGAAGGCGAAGGCGGAATAGGGGCGGAGATCGGCGTCGATGAGTTCGATCGAGATACCGCCCAGCTGGTCGGGCTCCTTGGTCTCGGCGCCCGCCATGCCCCAGCCGGCGTTGCCGCCCACCTCGGCGAGGACATAGTCGACCGGATTGCGCCCGTGCTCCTCCGCGTAGTCCGCGGCGACCTCCTCGACCGCGCGCTGCATCGCCGCCATCTGCTCGAGGCTGTCGGCGCGCGTCGCGCCGGTCGCCATGGCGAAGTTCCCCGTCACCGACGAGCGCTCCGGCGCGTTGAAGAAGCGCCAGCTCACGTCGCCGCTCACCACGAGGGCGACCTGGCTGGCCAGGATCGCGACGACCCCGGCGAGGACGACATAGCGCGCGCGGATGACGCCGCGCATCGCGGGGCGGAAGAGCCGGTCGCGCACGACCGCGAAGCCGCGGTTCACCTGCCGCGAGGGCCAGTCGTACCAGTGCTCGCGGTCGGAAGACTTCAGCGCATGCGCCATGTGGTTGGGCAGGATCAGGAAGCATTCCACGAGGCTCGCCAGCAGCACCGCGATCACCGTGAAGGGAATGTCGGCGATCAGGTCGCCGAAGCGCCCGCCGATGGCGACCAGCGAGAAGAAGGCGAAAACGGTCGTCAGCGTCGCCGCGAAGACCGGCATCGCCATGCGCCGCGCCGCGTTCTCGGCGGCGACCACGGGCGGCTCGCCGAGGGTCCGATGGCGGTGGTCGGCGTGCTCGCCCACGACGATGGCGTCGTCCACCACGATGCCGAGCGTGATGATGAGCGCGAAGAGCGAGATCATGTTGATCGTCAGCCCGCCCGCGTACATCAGCGCGACGGTGGCGAACATCGCCGTCGGGATGCCCGCGGCGACCCAGAAGGCGGTGCGCGCGTTCAGGAAGAGAAAGAGCAGCAGCACCACGAGGCCGAGGCCCATGAGCCCGTTGTCGATCAGGATGTCGAGCCGGCCCGAGATGTAATCCGCCCGCGTGCGGATCAGATCGACCGAAACGTCCTCGGGCAGCGTCGCGCGCAGATCGGCGGCGACTTCCTCGACGGTGCGCTGCATGGCGATCGCGTCGCCCCGCGCCGAGCGGTCCACCCGCACCGACATCGCCGGATCGTCGCCAACGAAGTAGCTGCGTTCGCGCGCCGCGCCCTCGACGCGGACGCTGGCGACCTGCCCGATGGTCAGATCCGCGCCGGAGGGGTCGGAGCGCAGCACGATGTCCGCGATTTCCTCGGCGCCGCGCGTCTCGCGTCCCGTGCGCACCCGCGTCGTGGCCGAGGCGACGTCGCCGGCGGGCGAGGCGTCCACCTCCGCCGCGATGGCCGAGGCGATGTCGCGCATGGTCAGATCGTGGGCGATGAGCGCGGCCTGCTCCACCTCCACGACCGTTTCGGGCGCGGCGAGGCCGCGGATCGTCGTCCGCGTCACGCCCGCCTCGAAGAGCCGCGCCACGAGTTCGTCGGCGTAGCGCGCGATCTGGTCGACGCCGACGGGCCCGGTGATGACCACGTCGGTCACCCGGTCGCGCCACGCGCCGCGGCGCACCTCGGGCTCCTCGGCCTCCTCCGGCAGTTCGGTGATCTGGTCGACCGCCGTCTGCACGTCGTCGGCGGCGCGCGACATTTCCCAGCCGGGCTCGAAATCGACGCGGATGCTCGCCCGGCCCTCGCGCGAGGTGGCCTCGGTGCCCTCGACCCCCTCGACGGCGAGAAGCGCGGGCTCCAGCACCTGCACGATGCCCGAATCGACGTCCTCCGCCCCCGCGCCGGTCCAGGCGACGGAAACGGTGACATCGTCCACCACCACGTCCGGGAAGAACTGCGCGCGCATGTTGGGGAAGGACACGAGTCCCGCGACCAGCATGAGCACCAGAAGCAGGTTGGCCAGTGTCGGATGCCGCGTGAAATGCGAGAGGATCCCGCCCGGCCCCCCGCCCGGTCCCTGCGGCGCCGCACCGGCCACGGCTCAGCCCTCCATCCGCGCTTCGAGGCGCGCGACCACGCGGGCGGGCACCTGCGGCGCGGCGAGCCGGGCGCGCAGGCGTGCCTTGGCGGCCTCGGGCAGATCGGCCCGGTCCTCGATGAAGGCGACGAGCCGCGCGCGCCGCTCCGGCGAAAGCTCCAGCATGGCCTCGGGCTCGGGCCCGGCGGCGGCGCTTTCGAGCGGGCGCACCTTCACGCCGGGGCCGAGGAGCGGCGTGCGCGCGGCGACAACCTGCCGGCCGTCGAGCGCCGGCGCGCGCACCAGCACGTCATCCCCCTGCCGGCGCAGGAGCGTCACCGCCATCGACTCGAGCCGGTCCCCGGGACCGAGGACCAGCACCTCGTCGGCCGAATCGAGCGCGCTCGCCGGCAGGCGCACGACCCGCTCCAGCGGCGGCTCCTCGACCTCGACGGTGACGAAATCACCGGGCTTGAAGCCGGGCGCGGCGTCGAGCCCGGCGAAGACCCGCCGCCCCGTGCGCCCCTCGCCCACGGAGGCGTCCTCGCGGTCCAGGCTGCCCTCGGCGGTCAGGTCGGTGCCCGCCCCCTCGAGCCGGACCCTGACCGGTGCCGCCCGCAGATCGCCGCCCTCGTCCAGAAGCCGGCCGTATTGCGACGTCGAGACGCGGAAGGCGACCTCGAGCGCGTCCGCGTCGATCAGGCGGCCGAGCCGCTCGTTCATCGAGACGAGCCCCCCCTCGATCGCCGTGACCTCGGCAAGCCGGCCGTCGAAATCGGCGCGCAGCACCGTGTCGGCGAGGCGCCGCTCGGCCTCGGCGAGGGCGATCTCGCTCCGTTCGATCCGGGTCTGCGCCTGATCGACGCGCGCCTCGGCCTGCGCCACCGCCTGCCGACGCGCGACGACAGCCTGCCGCGCGGACGCGGCAGCGAGTTCCGTCGTCTCCACCGTCGCCGTCGTTCCGACACCCCGCTCGGAGAGATCGCGCGAGCGCGCAAGCGCGCGTTCGCGCAGCTCCGCCTGCTCCTGCGCGACGTCGAGTTCGTCCCGCGCGAGCGCAAGGCCGCGCTCGGCGTCCCGTGCCTCGGCCCGCGCATCCATCAGGTCGGCGCGGGCCCGGTCGCGCGCGGCTTCGGCGTCGGCCGGGTCGATCCGCATGAGCACATTGCCCTCGGTCACCGTGCCGCCGTCCACGAAGCTCTCCGCGAGTTCGACCACGCGGCCCGCCGCGGCGGCGCGCAGTTCCAGCGTGCGGCGGCTCCGCACCTCGCCGTAGGCCGTGAGCACCGGCGTCGCCGTGCCGGCCTCGGCCTGCACCACATCCACGGCGAAGACCCGTTCGCGCGTCTCCGCCGCGCGCGGCGCCTCGGCCATGCGCTCCTGCACCGCGCCCTGTATCGCCGCGCCCGCATAGACCAGAAGGCCCAGCGCCGCCGACACGAGGAAAAGCCCCACCGCGCTCTTGCCGAGAAATCGCATCCGTCACCTCGATCCGGCCCGGAGGGGCCGCTTGTCGACATAGGTACAGGGATAGAATTCCCAAGTCTGCATGTGAGACGCCGCGCGCCGCTGCGCCCTTCCGTCGCGGCGGCGCGCGACGCCCGGCACAAGGCACCCAAGCCGAGGCAACCGGCGGGCGCGACGCAGGACGGGCCTCCGACCGGGGCCACGCACCGGCGCGCGGCGATGGACCCGGCGCAGACTGGACAGCGCCGCGGGGAACGTGCCGGCGGTGCGCCCGGCGCCCGCTTGCCCGCCCGCGCAGGACGGGCCGGCTCAGTCGAACATCTCCGCGAAGAGCGGGCGGAGCGGCGCGATCACCTCGAAGGAGAGAAGCTGCGCCGGCGTCAGGAAGGCGAAGCCCGCTCCCTCGCCCAGCAGCACGTCGCCCGGCGCGATGCCGCGGTCGGTGTGGAAGACGTAAAGCACGCCGTCCGCCCGAACGTAGGAGGGCACGCGCACCAGCGGCGCGAGCTCGAACTCTCCGAGCCAGACGCCCGTCTCCTCGTGGAACTCGCGCACCGCCGCCTCGACCAGCGTCTCGCCCGGCTCCACCGCCCCGCCGAAGAGGCCCCATTGCCCCGGCGCGGCGATGTCGGGGCGGTCGTCGCGCAACTGCATGAGCACCCGCCCCGCGGCGTCCTGCGCCATGACGAGCGCGCCGCGCCAGCCCTCGGTCGCGGGCAACGGGCCGAGGGCGCGAAAGCCGGTCACTTGCGCCGGCGATGCTCGTCGAGGCGCGGCAGGATCTCGACGAAGTTGCAGGGCCGGTGGCGGTAATCGAGTTGCGGGCCGAGGATCGCGTCCCAGGCGTCGCGGCAGGCCGAGGGGCTGCCCGGCAGCGCGAAGAGGTAGGTACCCCCGGCGACCCCGCCGGTGGCGCGGCTCTGCACCGCGGAGGTCCCGATCTTCTGCCAGGAGACGAGGGCGAAGATCGTGCCGAAGGCCTCGATCTCCTTCTCGTAGACGTCGCGGTGCGCCTCCACGGTCACGTCGCGCCCGGTGAGCCCGGTGCCGCCGGTGGTGATCACCACGTCCACCTCCGGCGCCGCGATCCAGCGACGGAGCTGGTCGGCGATCCCGGCGCGTTCGTCGGGCAGGATGCGCCGCTCCGCGAGGGTATGGCCCGCCGCCTCGATCCGCTCCACCAGCGCCGCGCCGGAGCGGTCATCCTCGGGCGTGCGGGTGTCGCTCACCGTCAGGACGGCGATGCGGGCAGGGATGAAGTCGCGCTCTTCGTCGATCCGGCTCATGGCCCCGACCTTGCGCCAAGGAGGAGGCGCAGCGCAAGCGCGCCGAAGATCGTCGCCGAGACGACCCCGGCGATCCGCGCCGCGCGCGGGCTCTGCACGAGCCGCCCCGCCGCGCCCCCGGCGAGCGCGCCGACCGCGGCGTTGACGATGAAGCCGCCGGCCGCCAGCAGCCCGCCGAGGAGCGCGAACTGCGCCATGAGGCCGCCTGATCCCGCGTCCACGAACTGCGGCAGGAAGGCGAGCGTGAAGAGAATCACTTTCGGGTTCAGCAGGTTCACGGCGAGCCCTTCGCGAAAGGCCCGCCCCGGCGCGCGCGCCGGTGCCTCCGGCCGTGCGACCCCTTGCCGGAGCGCCTGCACGGCAAGCCAGAGCAGATAGGCCACCCCGAGCCAGCGAATCGCGCCCATCGCCCCGGGCACGGCGGCAACCAGCGCGGCGAGCCCGAGCCCCGCCGCGAGCGCGTGGATCAGCACGCCGAGGGAGATGCCCGCGCTCGCCGCGAGCGCCGCGCGCCGCCCGCCCGAAAGCCCCTGCGCCAGCGCGAACATCATGTCCGCCCCCGGCGTCAGGTTGAGCGCGAGCGCCGCGGGCAGGAAGGCGAGGAGGACGACAGGATCCATCACGCCCCCTCCAGCCGCGCGGCGAGGGTGAGCATGTCCTCCCAGGCCATGCGCTTGGCCGCGGGGTTGCGCAGCAGGTAGGCGGGATGGAGCATCGGCAGCGCGGGCAGGCCTGCCGCCTCGTCCCAGCGCCCGCGCAGCCGGGTGATTCCCTTCCGCCCGAGGAGCGCCTGCGCGCTCGCGTTGCCCATGATCACGAGCACCTCGGGCGCGGCGAGCGCGATGTGGCGGCGCAGGAAGGGCAGCATCATCGCCGTCTCCTCCGCCGTGGGCTCGCGGTTGCGCGGCGGCCGCCACGGCAGGACATTGGTGATGTAGACCGCGCGCGCCGGCCCCTCGGCGTCTCGGGCGAGGCCGAGGGGCGCGAGCATCCGGTCGAGAAGCTGCCCGGCCCGGCCGACGAAGGGCCGCCCCTGCAGGTCCTCGTCGCGCCCCGGCGCCTCGCCGACGATCATCACCCGCGCGCCCGGCACGCCGTCCGAAAAGACGAGGCTGCGCGCGCCCTGCTTCAGCGGACAATGCGGATAGGCCGCGAGCGCGGCGCGCAGCGCCGGCAGGTCCGCCGCAGCCTGCGCCGCCGCCTCGGCCTCCGCCACCGGATCGGCGGCGGGCGCTGCCACCTGCGCGGGCGCCTCGGCCGGGGCGGGCGCGGGGGCCGCCGCCGCCTGCTGCCGCGCCGCCTCGGCCGCGGCGAAACGGTCCACGGGCGCATCGCCGATCGCCTCGGTCGCGCCGAGCTCGACCTGCCATTCGAGAAGCGCCTTCGCGGCGTGCCAGTCGATCGCGGGATCCATGGGGCGAGACTAGGCGCTCGCACGCAGCGCCGCCAGACCCCGCGCCCCGCCAAGGCCCCGACTGGCCGTGACGGGCCGCGACGGCCCCCCCGACGCGCGGGCACGGGCGCCGACGGCCGGGCGCGCCCTGCCCTGCACGCCACGCTCTGCCGCGCGCGCCGCCTTGCCCGGCCCGGCCGCGGCGCCTATACCGGCCAACAGCCGGCGAAGAGGGCGCGCATGGGCTTCACCGACCGACATCTCCTTGGGATCGAGCCCCTCGGCCCCGCGGCGATCACCGAGATCATCGACCGTGCCGACCGCTACGTCGCCTTCAACCGCCAGCCCGGCCGCCATGCCGACGCGCTCGCGGGGGCGACGCTCGTCAACATGTTCTTCGAATCCTCCACCCGCACGCAGGCGAGCTTCGAGCTCGCCGGCAAGCGGCTCGGGGCGGACGTGATGAACATGGCGATGCAGGCGAGCTCGCTGAACAAGGGCGAGACGCTGATCGACACCGCCACGACGCTGAACGCGATGAGACCCGACCTCCTCGTGGTGCGGCATCCGCACTCCGGCGCGGTCAACCTGCTCGCGCAGAAGGTCACCTGCGCGGTGCTCAACGCCGGCGACGGGCGGCACGAGCACCCGACGCAGGCGCTGCTCGACGCGCTGACGATCCGCCGCGCGAAGGGGCGGCTCCATCGCCTCTCGGTGGCGATCTGCGGCGACATCGCGCATTCCCGCGTCGCGCGGTCGAACATCCTGCTCCTCAACCGCATGGAAAGCCGCGTGCGCCTGATCGCGCCGCCGACCCTGCTGCCCAGGGGCATCGCGGATTTCGGCGTCGAGGTCTTCGAGGACATGGAGGAGGGCCTGCGCGACGTGGACGTCGTGATGATGCTCCGGCTTCAGCGCGAACGCATGGACGGCGGCTTCGTCCCCTCCGAGCGCGAGTATTACCACCGTTACGGCCTCGACCACGACAAGCTCGCCTTCGCGAAGCCGGACGCGATCGTGATGCACCCCGGCCCGATGAACCGCGGCGTCGAGATCGACGGCACGCTCGCCGACGACATCAACCGCTCGGTGATCCGCGAACAGGTGGAGATGGGCGTCGCGGTGCGCATGGCGGCGATGGACCTTCTGGCGCGCAACTGGCGCGCGGCGGAGGTCGAGGCGTGAGCGAGCGCATCGAGGTGCCGGCGCACGAGGCGGGGGTGGTGCGCGTCTTCGCGCTCGACCTCGCGCCCGAGGACGCGACGCGCTGGCGCGAGCCCGAGGGCGCCGACCCGCTCGCCGCGGCGCTCGGCGCCGATCCCTTCGACCGCACCTACGCCGAGGTCGTGCGCCTTGCCGACCTGGGGTCCATGCCGCTCTCGACCTATCTCGCCGAGGGCTACGGCATCGGCGCGGAAGAGCTCGCGCATCTGCGCGGCCGGCTCGACGCGATGACGGGCCATGTCGCCCTCGTCATGTCGTCGGCCTTCGGCGGCACGGCGCAGAGCCTCACCGTGCGCGCGCCGCTCCGCCTCGTGGCGCGGCTGACCGAGGAGGGCGCCACGACGCCGCAGATCCCGCTTGCCGCGGACACGGCGCGCGGAACGCTCTCGCCGGCGCCGATCCCGCCCGCGCCCCGCGGCTCGGGCGCGACGCGGCGCTACCTGCTGGGCACGCTCGTGATCGTGATCGTGGCCTTCCTCCTCGCTGCCCTGCTCGCGGGGGGCAGCGGATGAGCACGGTCTTCCGCCCGGACCGGGCCACCTACATCCGCGACCATGCCTGGATGGCCGCGCTCGCCATGGCCGGCGCGATGGTGGCGCTCTGGGCGCTTGGCAATCCGCACGTCTGGACCGGCGCGGTGGCGGGGCTCGCCGCGGTGGGGGTGCGGGGGTGGTATCTCGCCTCCGAGGAGCTCGGCCACGAATGGCGGCTGGAGGACGGCGCGCTCCACGGCCCCGGCGGGCGGCATGTCCCCCTCGACCGGATCGCGCGGCTCAACACCCTCGGCAGCGCCGTGCAGATCGTCACCGAGGGCGGCGACAAGCATCTCGTCAAGTATCTCGCCGACCGCGACGCCGTGCGCGCCGCGATCCGGCAGGCCGCGGGGAGGGACCTGTGACCGCCACGCTCATCGAGAACGCCCGCCTGATCGACCCCGAGGCCGGGACCGACGCGCCCGGCTGGCTGCTGATCCGCGCGGGCCGGATCGCCGCGGTGGGCCGCGAGGAGGCCCCGCAAGGGGCCGAGGAGCATGGGGCCGAGGAGCGCATCGACGCGCGCGGGCACTGCCTCGCCCCCGGCATCGTGGACTGGGGCGTGAAGATCGGCGAGCCGGGCGAGCGCCACAAGGAAAGCTTCCGCTCCGCCGGCCGCGCCGCGGCGGCGGGCGGCGTCACCACGCTGGTCACACGGCCCGACACGGCGCCGCCGCTCGACACACCGGAGGCGCTGGAGTTCGTGCGCCGCCGCGCCGCCGAGGCCGCGGGCGTGCGCATTCACCCGATGGCCGCGCTGACCAAGGGGTGCGCGGGTGCCGAGATGACGGAGATCGGCTTTCTCATGGATGCCGGCGCCGTCGCCTTTACCGACGCCTTCCACGTCACGGCCGAGACCCGGATCCTCTCCCGCGCGCTCGCCTACGCGCGCGGGCTCGGCGCCCTCGTCGTCGCCCACCCGCAGGAGCCGCGCCTGTCGCGCGGCGCGGCGGCGACCAGCGGCAAGTTCGCCACGCTCAAGGGGCTGCCCGCGGTCTCGCCCATGGCCGAGCGCATGGGAATCGACCGCGACATCGCCCTCGTCGAGATGACCGGCGCGGCGGTGCATTTCGACCAGGTCACCACCGCCCGCGCCCTGCCGCCGCTGGAGCGCGCCAAGCGCAACGGTTTCGACGTCACCGCGGGCGTCAGCGTGCATCACCTCACGCTCAACGAGCTCGACGTCGCCGACTACCGCACCTTCTTCAAGCTGACGCCGCCGCTCAGGGCCGAAGACGACCGCTCCGCGGTGGTCGAGGCACTGCGCTCGGGGCTGATCGACGTGCTCTGCTCCATGCACACGCCGCAGGACGAGGAGAGCAAGCGCCTCCCCTTCGAGGAGGCCGCCGCGGGCGCGGTCGGGCTCGAGACGCTGCTGCCTGCGGCGCTCCGGCTCTACCACGCCGGCGCGCTCGATCTGCCGGCGCTCTTCCGGGCGATGGCGCTCACCCCCGCGCGCCGGCTCGGGCTCGAGGCGGGCACGCTCGCGCCCGGCGCGCCGGCCGATCTCGTGCTTTTCGACCCGGACGCGCCCTTCGTGCTCGACCGCTGGACGATGCAGTCGAAATCCAAGAACACGCCCTTCGACGGCGCCCGGCTGCAGGGCCGCGTGCGCGGCACCTGGGTCGGCGGGCGCCGCATCCACGGAGACGCCTGATGCCCGGGATCGAGACCGCCCTGCCCCTCCTCGCGCTCTGGGCGCTCGCGGGCTATCTGCTGGGCTCGGTGCCCTTCGGGCTCGTGATCGCGCGCGCGCTCGGCCTCGGCGACCTGCGCACCATCGGCTCGGGCAATATCGGGGCGACCAACGTGCTGCGCACGGGCAACAGGCCGGCCGCGGCCGCCACGCTGATCCTCGACAGCGGCAAGGGCGCGGCGGCGGTCCTGATCGCGCGGGCGCTCGCGGCCGAGGACGCGGGCCAGATCGCGGGCCTCGCGGCGTTTCTCGGGCACTGCTTCCCGGTCTGGCTCGGCTTTCGCGGCGGAAAGGGGGTGGCGACCTTCCTCGGGCTTCTGCTCGCGCTCGCCTGGCCCGTGGGTCTCGCCGCCTGCGCGACATGGCTCGTCACCGCCGCGGTGCTCCGCTTCTCCTCGCTCGCCGCCTTGGTCGCGGCAGCGCTCTCCCCGCTCTGGGCGACGCTTCTCGGCCGGCCCGACACGGCGGTGCTGCTGATGGCGCTCGCGCTGATCGTGCTCTGGCGCCACCGCGAGAACGTCGCGCGCCTGCGCGCCGGCACCGAGCCGCGGATCGGCCGCAAGACGGGGCGTTGAGCGCCTACGGGGCGGTGCGGGGCGGCCTTGTCCGCCGCCGGGTCAGCCTCCGGCGGCAGCGGCACCGTCCGGCGCGCGATCGAGGAACGCCCGGATCGCGCCGGCGACGTCCTCCGGATGGGTCACGGGCGCCATGTGCCCTGCCCCGTCGATCACCGTGCGCCGCGCACCGGGAAGGCGTGCGGCGAGCCCCGCAGCGATCGCGGCGATATACTCCGGGCTCTCCGCCCCTTCCATGATCAGCACCGGCGCCGCGATCCGCCCCAGCGCACCGGGGCGAAGGAGGCCCGTGGGGTCGGTGCGGAGCATGCAGGAGGCGGCCTCGACCACCCGGATGCGCGCGATGAGCGTCGCGCGCTGCGCCTCGGGCAGGCTCTCCCAGGGGCGGCCGTCGCCCCATTTCGCCATGAAGATCCGCGTCGCCTCCGCCCAGTCGCCGCGCGCGGCGGCGGCGGTGTAATCGGCCATCTCGGTGTCGTGACGGGCAAGAAGGCCGGGCCGGTCCAGGGCCAGCACGGCGAAGAGCACAGGCTCGATCAGCGTCAGGCTGCGGACCTTTTCCGGCCGTTCGACCGCCAGCCTCAGCGCCGCCGTGGCGCCGAAGGAATGGCCGATCAGGTCGGCCCGGTCCTCGATCAGATCGGCCGCCATCGCTGCGGTCTGCGCCTGCACGTCGCCCCCGTCCGTCCAGTCGCCGCTCTTCCCGTGGCCGGGCAGGTCGAAGGCCGTCAGCGTCGCCGCGTCGGCAAGCCGTTCCGCCACTCCCGCCCAGAGCGCGGAACTGCCGAGCGAGCAATGGATCAGCACCGCCTCGCGCGGGCCGGCGCCCCATCGCCGCAGGAAGGTGGGAAAGCCCCCGGCGGTCACCAGGGCGGTGTCGTCCGCCATGCTCAGAGATCGCCCGCGAGGAAGAGGTCCAGATCCTCGAGCCGGTCCTGCCCCCAGAACCGCTCGTCGCCGACCACGTAGAAGGGCGCGCCGAAGACGCCGGCCTCGACGGCATCCTCAAGGTTGCGCGCGTAGGTCTCGGCCCCGGCGAGCAGCCCCCTGTCCGCGAGCGCCGGGTCGAAGCCCGCCTGCGCGAGGGCCTCGCGGATCACCGCGTCCTCGGCGATGTCGCGCTCCTCCGCCCAGCAGGCGGCAAGGATGGCCCGCACGAGCGCGCCGGTGTCGCCCTTCCCGCCCGTTTGCGCGGCTGCCTGCGCGGCGATGATCGCATAGGAGGCAGGCGCCGCGTTGGTCGGGAAATGCGCGGGCTGCAACACGATCGGCAGGCCCCGTTTCTTCGCCTGCCGGCGCAGTTCCTGCAGGCGATAGCTCTGCCGCGCGGGCGGGCGCTCGGCCGGGGGCGTGCCGCCGGTGCGCGCGAAGAGGGCGAGGATGTCCACCGGCTTGTAGGCGACCTCTGCGCCGTGGCGCTCCGCGATGCGCTCCAGCCGGTCCCCTGCGAGGTAGGCGAAAGGCGAAATCGCCGAGAAAAAGTAGTCGATCCGCATCTCGCAGGTCCTGTCCGCCGTTCGGGTTTGCGGCACCCTAGGCGCGTGCTAAGCGGTGTCAACGTCACGAATCTGTCATGCCTCCTTCGGACGGAGCCCCCTCCAATGCCTTCTCTCGTCGAGCCCAAGCTGATCGCGGGCAACGCCAACCTGCCCCTCGCCCGTGCCATGGCCCGCCGCATGTCGATGCACCGCGGCATGAACGTCGATCTGGTCGACGCCCGCGTCGAGCGCTTCAATGACGGCGAGATCTTCGTCGAAGTCTTCGAGAACGTCCGCGGCGAGGACATGTTCATCGTGCAGCCGACCTCGAACCCGGCGAACGACAACCTGATGGAACTGCTGATCATGACCGACGCGCTGCGCCGGTCCTCGGCGGCGCGGATCACGGCGGTCATCCCCTATTTCGGCTACGCCCGGCAGGACCGGCGCACCAAGGCGCGCACGCCGATCTCGGCGAAGCTGGTCGCCAACATGATGATGGGCGCCGGGATAGAGCGGGTGCTGACGATGGACCTGCACGCCGCGCAGATTCAGGGCTTCTTCGACATCCCTGTGGACAACCTCTACGCCGCGCCGGTCTTCGCGCTCGACATCTGTGAGCGCTTCAACGGCCATCTGGACGAGGTCACCGTCGTCTCGCCGGACGTGGGCGGCGTCGCGCGGGCGCGCGAACTGGCCACCCGGATCGGCGGGCAGCTCGCCATCGTGGACAAGCGCCGCGAGAAGGCCGGCGAGGTCGCCGGCATGACGGTCATCGGCGACGTGCAGGACCGCCGCTGCCTGATCGTGGACGACCTCTGCGACACCGCCGGCACGCTGGTGAAGGCGGCCGAGGTGCTGATGGAGAACGGCGCCCGCGAGGTGCACGCCTACATCACGCACGGCGTCCTGTCGGGCCCCGCGGTGGAGCGCATCACCAACTCGGTGATGAAGAGCCTCGTGATCACCGACACCATCGCCCCCACGGAGGCGGTGCAGGCGGCGCCGAACATCCGGGTCGTGCCGAGCGCCCCGGTCTTCGCACAGGCGATCCTGAACATCTGGAACGGCACCTCGGTCTCCTCGCTTTTCAACACCGAGATGCTGGAGCCGCTCTACGAGGGGCAGTTCAGGGACTGACGACGCCGGCCGGCGGGCTGCGCACCCCCGCGACGGCAAGAAGCCAGAATGCGTCACGCGTGTGCGACGGGGTGCGACCCTCGTCGGGCGCGGCGGGTGCAGACCGCCCGGCCATCGGCCCGGGTCAGCCGAGATCCCAGTCGTCAGGATTGGGCAGGGGGCCGAGCGCGATCCAGCCCACGCGCAGCTGCGCTGCATGCGTGTCCTCCCACGTCCGGAAAACGATCTCGAACCCGGCCGCATCCACCTTCTCGGCGGCGAGGTCGCCACGGGCGTTGGTGCTCTGATCGAAATCCCAGAGCGTGACCGAGACGTGAACGACGGGTGGCGCCACGAAGGGACGCGCAAAGGCGACCCGCGTGCGCCGCGCACGGGCCCCGTGTCCCGTCCACATCGACCCGCCGGTCTCATAGTCCGTGAAGAGCGTCACCTCGCCCTGATCGACCCCGAGCAGCCGTGCCTCGAAGCTATGCATGCCGCCCCCTCCCGTCGGCCGAGGGTCGGTCAAGACGGCGGCACGATCAACGAAAAAGGGCCCCGCCTCTGCGGAGCCCTCGCAACCACGACTTCCGGGCCCTCAGAGACTGGCCTGTTTCGGGTCCAGCCCGATATGCGAGCCGACGGCGACCATGTCCTCGAGAAGCCGCGCGGCGTCGTCCACCGGGCCGGGCTCGTTCGGGTAGGCCTGCTTGGCGCGGTCCCGTGCCTCCTTCGCCTCGGCGATCATCTCGTCGAGATGGGCCTGCGTCATCTCGCCGCGCGGGATCGCGCGCTCGGCGAGGACCGTGATGCCCTCCATGCCGATCTCGGCGAAACCGCCGGTGACGACGTATTCGCCCTCCCCCTCGCCGCCGCGCGCCTTCACGAGGCCGGGGCGCAGGGTTGTGATGGTGGGCGTGTGGCCGGGCATCGCCGTCATGTCGCCCTCGGCGCCGGGGATTTCCACCTCGGTCACCGCCATCGAGGCCAGCCGGCGCTCGGGGCTCACGAGATCGAACTGCATCGTGTCAGCCATGGGCTCTCCTCATGAGGCCCCGGCCACACGGCCGGGGCAAATGGGTGGACCGGATCAGGCGGCCTCCGCGGCCATCTTCTCGGCCTTCGCCTTCACGTCCTCGATGCCGCCGACCATGTAGAAGGCGCCCTCGGGCAGATGGTCGTATTCGCCGGCCACCACGGCCTTGAACGACGAGATCGTGTCCTCGAGGGAGACCTGAACGCCGGGCGACCCGGTGAAGACCTCGGCCACGTCGAAGGGCTGCGACAGGAACCGCTGGATCTTCCGCGCACGGGCCACGGTCAGCTTGTCCTCTTCGGACAGCTCGTCCATCCCGAGAATGGCG